>JBFMCT010000029.1 GCA_040754375.1 Actinomycetota bacterium | reverse complement strand
CGGCCCGGGCCAGGTACTCGTAGATGGTCGTCTTACCCGCCCCGACGCTGGCGGCGATGTCACGACTGTTCATCCCTGCGGCCTTCAACCGCAGGACCTCGGTGATCTTGCGCATGGGTAGCTTCCTCCTGGGCACGTCGGTCCTCCCTCGAATGACAACTGTGGAAGTCGTCATCCAAGAAGGCCGCGTGCCCGCCTTGGTGGACCAAGGCGCCGCCCCGTCGCGCTGGGGATCAGGTGTCCGGAACCAACCGGAACGCATGTCCGCTTTCGTCCGGAACGGGTGTCCGGTTTCCTCCGGAATCAGTGTCCGCTTTCGGCCGGATTACACACCCTAGGCCCACACCTGCAACGCGTAGCCCCATCGCGACCGTCCCCAGAGAAATACTCCTTGCCGTTCCAACGGACGTCTCGGAGTACGGGACCGTGGCGTTGTAGTCGAACGAGACCCCGGCGTTCTCACGGAACCTCGCCTCTCGCATGACCTTGCACTCGGTCGACATCACGATCTCCTCGACGTAGGGCTGGAGGTCGATGCAGGTCGCCGGGCTAGGCCCAAGCTGCTCGGCCATTCCCGTGAGGTCCAGGCCGTTGACCGGGTCTCCCGAGAGGTAGTCGTAGGCGTTGGCGCTGCCGCCGTCGACGGGCCCCTGGGCCAGGAAGCGGCCGATGGAGGGCAGGTAGGGCCTCGCTCCCATCTGGACGACCGGGGCCAGGCCGTCGGCGTGCTCGGTGGGGCGCTGGTGCGAGCCCAGCCAGCCGTAGCCGAAGGGGCCGTCGAGGTTGCCGGGGACGGGGCCGAGGGCCTGGCCGTCGGGGGTGTAGACCACGGTGGGGCCTTCTTTGGCCCCGGAGGCGTCGGCGGTGGCCATGACGTCGCCGTGGACGTTGGGGTAGCTCCACCTCTGGTGCTGGCCGGTGACGGTCACGCTCACACCCCCGAGCAGGGCGACGTAGCGCCGGGCCACGGCGCCGGCGTCGTCGGTGACGAACGTGGGGGCGTCGCCCGGGCCGGAGTAACCGTGGCGGGAGGCGGGCTGGCCCGCCTCGGCCCGCCTGACGATGCGCCCGGTGGCGTCCCGGGAGTAGGTGACCCGGGCGGCACCGCCGACGTTGGTGGAGCTCGGCCAGCGTGGTCCCGTTACCGTAGGCCACCGAGGTCAGCTCCCCAGCGGAGGGGTCGTAGGAGGCCGTGGCCAGCACGGTGCCCTCCACCCTGGCTTCCATGGTGGTGAAGAGGTGGAGGCCGAGGCCGTAGACAAGACGACGCGGCGGGACGGCCCCTCCCAAGCGTGATGCGTCTATCACGGTGGTGACCGGAGATCTCCAAAGGGACCGCCTTGAGGGCATGGCCGCCACTCGCCATCCTCCATCACGACGGAGATCACCGACAACACGCGTTGCCTCTCGCCCTCAAGAACATGGTAGGCAGCTCTCTGCTCACCACGTAGAGGGCGGACCACCCTGATCCTACCAATGCGGTTAAAGTCCCTTTCTACCATGCTCCTAAAAGAGTCGAATGACACTGAGTCCCTGGTTGTACCGCACAGCATCTCGTAGGCAGCGTCTAAGTTGCCTTCGCGAAGAGCCCCAATATAGGTACGAACGGCTGGTCCGAACCGACTCTCCAGGAACGATGGAAGCGTAAGGACCGCTATTATGGCAAGTACTAGTGACACTCCTAGGAACCAAGGCCAGAACTGACGGTGGCGGGTTAGCTGAGGACCGCCAGGACATCGTTCCGGCGCGACCGACTGGACATCGTTCCGCAACAGGACGTCGCTAGCCGACAGGACATCGTTCCGGTGGTGGAGATGCGCTTCCGCCAGGACATCGTTCCGGTTTTGCTTCTCGCTCATCATCGAGCGAGGAGGCATGGTTGTCCGAGGAAGAACTGCGTCGTGAGGCGGTCCGTCGGAGGCTGGCCGGGGAGAGTCCGGACCAGATCGCCTCGGCACTGGGCCGAACCGACCGCTGGGTGCGCAAGTGGGTGGCCCGCCACGCTGAGGACGGCCACGCTGACCGCTGGGCTCAGGAGCGGTCCCGGGCGCCGCACAGCTCACCGACGCGGACACCCGACGAGCTGCGGGATCAGATCCTCGCTGCCCGGGAGCGCCTGGTAGCCAACCCGCGGGCGCAGTACGGATCCCTCGCCATCCAGTGGGAGCTGCGCCGGCTCGGGGTGGACCCCATCCCGCCGTCGCGCACCATCGAGCGCGTGCTGGCCCGGGCCGGACTCAGCCGGCCCCGTCGCCGCTCGCCCCGCTACGTCTCCAGGGGCGTTCCCTACCCGGCCCCGGTGGGCGTCGAGCCCGGCACCACCCACCAGGTGGACCTCGTCGGTCCCCGGCACCTCTTCGGTGGCGTCGAGTTCCACGCCCTGAACCTGATCGACGTCGGATCGCACGAGGCGGCCAACGACATCCTCGACGTGTGCCGCCCGCCGTTGCTGGCTCGGTCTTTGGTGGGGATCTGGTCAAGCGTCGGGGTGCCGGCGGTGGCCCAGTTTGACAACCACGCCAACTTCAGGGGAGGCATCCAACCCGCCTCGGAGTACTTCGGCCCGGTCGTGGCCACGTGTCTGGACCTGGGCGTCACGCCTCGCTTCATCCCGCTGCGGGAGCCGTGGCGCAACGGGGTCATCGAGCACTTCAACGACGTGTGGGACAAGAGCTTCTTCCGCACCGAGGTCTTCGGCGGCATCGACCACCTCCGGACCGAGAACCGGGCCTTCGTCGCCTTCCACAACACTCACCACCGCTACGCCGCCCACGGCGGCGCCAGCCCCAGCGAGGTCATGGCCGGCCGGCTGCGCAACCCACTGTCGGCCAGCTACGAACCGCCGACACGCCTGCCCGCCCAGGGGCGCATTGAGGTCGTCCGCTACGTGCGATCGAACCGCCGGGTCGACCTCTTCGGCAAGCGCATCACCGTCGCCGAGGACCAGACCCACCAGTACGTCACCGCCATCATCAAGGTGAGGGCCCGCAAGGTCCTCGTCGTCACCCTCGACGGCGAGGTCATCCATCACGGCGACTACGCCATCTCTCGAGTCCTCCGTTGACGGTGGCGCCGAGCGGAACGATGTCCCGTCGGCATGTGAAGTCGTGTGCCGGAACGATGTCCTGACGGTCGTCTACCTCGGCGCCGACCGGAACGATGTCCGGTCGGTCAAGAGTTAGCATCCAGTACTCACATACTTCGTTCTGCCGACAACTACCGAGCCTCCGAACGAAAGTCCACCTGCAACATCACCTGGTACCCCCGGGCTTCCGGTACTCCCAGCAAGCCGACCAGCGCTGGCGCCAAGTTGAAAGCAGTTACGAAGCGGTGCTGGTTGGCTCGTATACAGTACATTTGCTGACGCTCCCACACCGCAGCAACCGATACCCCATTATGGAGCTCCCCCTTGTGCTCCACGACTGACACAGATCGCAATGCAGGCATGCAGCGAGACATCAATCCTCGATCTGACGCTCGCAGCTGCGCCCGGAGCCCCCTCGGAGTACGGGACCGTGGCGTTGTAGTCGAACGAGACCCCGGCGTTCTCATCTCACGGAACCTCGCCTCACGCATGACCTTGCACTCGGTCGACATCACGATCTCCTCGACGTAGGGCTGGAGGTCGATGCAGGTCGCCGGGCTAGGCCCAAGCTGCTCGGCCATTCCCGTGAGGTCCAGGCCGTTGACCGGGTCTCCCGAGAGGTAGTCGTAGGCGTTGGCGCTGCCGCCGTCGACGGGCCCCTGGGCCAGGAAGCGGCCGATGGAGGGCAGGTAGGGCCTCGCTCCCATCTGGACGACCGGGGCCAGGCCGTCGGCGTGCTCGGTGGGGCGCTGGTGCGAGCCCAGCCAGCCGTAGCCGAAGGGGCCGTCGAGGTTGCCGGGGACGGGGCCGAGGGCCTGGCCGTCGGGGGTGTAGACCACGGTGGGGCCTTCTTTGGCCCCGGAGGCGTCGGCGGTGGCCATGACGTCGCCGTGGACGTTGGGGTAGCTCCACCTCTGGTGCTGGCCGGTGACGGTCACGCTCACACCCCCGAGCAGGGCGACGTAGCGCCGGGCCACGGCGCCGGCGTCGTCGGTGACGAACGTGGGGGCGTCGCCCGGGCCGGAGTAACCGTGGCGGGAGGCGGGCTGGCCTGCCTCGGCCCGCCTGACGATGCGCCCGGTGGCGTCCCGGGAGTAGGTGACCCGGGCGGCACCGCCGACGTTGGTGGCCACGTGGCGGTCAGCCCCGTCGAAGACCAGCTCCTGGCCGTCGAGGCCCACCGCGTTGCCCCGGCTGTCGTAGGCCAGGGCCACGGTGGCCGGGGAGCTCGAGAGCAGGCGGTCGTCGGTGCCGTAGCAGTAGTCGGTGGCCCCGCCGTTGTCCACGGCCCGGGTGCGGTTGGTGTTGAGCCCCGCGGCCTGGGCAGGCCCGCAGGCGGCGGTGGCCGAGAACTCGCGGCCGGCCTGGTCGTAGGAATAGGACGTGAGGTTGCCCCAGACGTCGGTGTAGGGCACGAGACGGCCGAGCAGGTCCACCCTGGCCTCGATGGTACCCAGCCCGGGCTCGCTGGCCTCGCCCATGGGGTCGACCGTCGTCTTGGACAGTAGGCGCGTCGGGTCCTCGCTGTCGTGGGAGAGGGACCGGTCGACGACCGTCGCCGTGGCCCCGCCAACGAGCACTCCCGGGCTCTCGTAGGTGGTCGTCCGCACAACCGCACCGCGGCGGGGGAACACGTTGGCGGCCGGGACGGGGGCCGGGGGGGCCAGGCCGGGAGGGCCCCAGGACAGGCCCAGCAACGGCGTGCCCTCGGGCACGTAGTCGAGGCGGGCGCGGTGGCGCCCCGCAGCCAGCTCGACCTCGGGGCCCCCCACGGGGTTGGCGTGGGGCGCCCAGGCGTCGACCACCAGCACGTCGTCGACCCACAGCCTGGCCTTGCCGTTGGCCGAGAGGTAGAAGCGCGCAATCCCGGCTCGGACCGCCACATCTGGCTCGTGAGGGCGACGAGGACGGGCGGCGGCGGGCTGGCAACATGAGCGGGTGGCGACGCCCCTGGAGGAACTGGTCGAGTTGCTCGACCTCGAGCAGATCGAGGTCAACCTGTTCCGGGGGGTGAGCCCCAAGGACGACCGCCAGCGGGTCTTCGGTGGGCAGGTAGCGGGCCAGGCCCTGGTGGCTGCAGGCCGCACCGTGGCCCGGGGGACCGTCCATTCCCTCCACGCCTACTTCCTGCGTCCCGGGGACCCGGCGGTCCCGATCGTCTATGACGTGGACCGCATCCGTGACGGGCGTTCGTTCACGACCCGCCGGGTGGTGGCGATCCAGCACGGGCGGGCCATCTTCAACCTGGCGGCCTCGTTCCACATCTCCGAGGAGGGTCTCGACCACCAGATCGCCATGCCCGCCGTGCCCGGCCCCGACGACCTGGCCACGTCGCCCCACGGGCCTCGGTCGATCGACGTGAGGCCCGTCGATGTGGGCGGGCCGGGGCCACGGGGACGGGCCTGGTTCCGGGCCGACGGCCCCCTGCCCGAGGACCCGTTGCTGCACGCCTGCGTGGTGGCCTTCGCTTCCGACCTGACCCTGCTCGACACCACCTTGTCGGCCCACGGGCTGCACGTGTGGGAGGCGCCGGGCGTGATGCTGGCCAGCCTCGACCACGCCATGTGGTTCCACCGGGCCTTCCGGGCCGACGAGTGGCTGCTCTACGACCAGGACAGCCCGGTCATGACCGGGGCGCGAGGCTTCGCCCGGGGGTCGATCTTCACCGCCGAGGGCCGCTTGGCCGTCTCGGTCGTGCAGGAGGGGCTGGTGCGGCCCCTCCGATGAGCCTCCCCGGGCGCCGCCGCCGTACCCCCCTGGTCGTGCTCGCTCTCGTGCTGGTGGCCGCCGCCTGCAGCGCGGGCGGCAACGGCGGGGGCGACGGCGCGGGGCCGGGGACGACGGCTGAGGGCGAGGCACCCGCCAACGGCAACGGCCCGGGCGGCGAAGGCCCGGGGCCGACCGAGCCGTCGGAGCCGGCCGGCCCGCCCGAGGTCGGCCGGGCGGACGTGCGCCTCGTCAGGGTGGCCGACGTGCAGAGCCCGGTGGCCATGGCCGTGCGGCCCGGGGACGACTCGATCTACGTGGCCGAGAAGACCGGGCGGGTGAGGAGGGTCGTCCGGGGCCAGACGGCCGATCCCGGCGGCCTTGACAGCGCGGCCGTGCTCGACCTGTCGGGCCAGGTGTCCACCGGTTCGGAACAGGGCCTGCTGGGCCTGGCCTTCTCTCCCGACGGTGACCGGCTCTACGTGAACTACACCGACCGCAGCGGGGACACCCAGGTCGTCGAGTACGCCTTCCGTGACGGCCGGGCCGACACGTCCAGCCGCCGGGTGGTCCTGTCCGTCGACCAGCCCTTCGGCAACCACAACGGCGGGCAGGTCTCGTTCGGGCCTGACGGGATGCTCTATGTCGGTCTGGGCGACGGTGGGAGCGGCAACGACCCCGGCAACCGGGCCCAGAACCTGGCCGACCTGCTCGGGTCGGTCCTGCGCATCGACCCCCGGCCCTCGGGTGGTGCGGGCTACACCGTGCCCCCCGACAACCCGTTCGCCTCGGGCCAGGACGGCGCCCGGCCCGAGATCTGGATGTACGGGCTGCGTAACCCGTGGCGCTTCAGCTTCGACCGCCAGAGTGGCGACCTGTGGATCGGCGACGTCGGCCAGAACGCCGTGGAGGAGGTCAACTTCCTGGCTGGCGCAGCGCCCGCCGGGACCAACTTCGGGTGGGCGCAGGTCGAGGGCTCCCGGCGGGTGAAGGGGCCCAACCCCCCGGGAGCCGTCCTGCCCATCCACGAGTACGGCCACGACCAGGGGTGCTCGGTCACGGGCGGGCACGTCTACCGGGGGAGCCGGGTGCCCACCCTGAGGGGGATCTACGTGTTCGGGGACGCCTGTTCGGGCACCATCTGGGGCTTGGTGCAGTCCGGGGGGGAAGCCGTGGACCACGGCGTGCTGGTGAGCGGGGACGACGCCGCTGTGCGAGCGCCGGGCTTCTCCATCGCCTCGTTCGGCGAGGACTCGGCGGGCGAGCTCTACGTGCTGAACCTGGCGGGCTCGCTCCTGCGCTTCGAGCCGGCCGGTTGAGCCGCCCGGGGGTTTAGGGTGGGGCCCGTGCCGAACCCCCAGGAGGACCCCTACCGGGACCTGATGCTGGCCTCGTTCGCCAACCTGGCCAACCAGGGGACGATCACCGAACTGGGCCTGTCGATGGTCGTCGGCGGCGCCTGGGTCACCGGCCAACTGGTCGGGGCACGGGCGTGGTTCGAGGGCCTGGCCCGCTCCCTCGACGACACCGGCTCGTCGAGCGGCTTCGGCGACGTGATCAGGATGGTGGGCGCCCAGGTCTACCCGTCGGAGTCCGAACGGCTGGCCGCCGGAGAGCTCGACGACGACCCGCTCCTGCCGTCGTTCCTTCACCTGCGTGACGCCCACGTCGTGGGCGGGGACGGGCGCGGCGTACCCACCCGGGGCGGGTTCGTACGGGTGCGGGTCGACTCGGTGGCCGCCTGGATGCTGGGCCGGATCGGCCCTGTCGGCTACCAGCCGCCGCCCGCGGGCTGATGTCAAGGGCAGGCGAGCCCGATTACGTCGAGTTCGAACAGGGGCGGCCCGACGCCGTGCTGGCTCGCATGGCGGCCATCGCGGCCGCCGGCCAGGGCTGGGTCAACTTCGAGCCGGCTGTCCACGTGGAGGACGTGCCCCCGCCCCGCAGCGGGATGTTCTCCATCTTCTCGGCCCGGGGCCCGGACGTGCCGTTGGCCACGTGGACACCTGGCGACCCCGGCCGCTCCCGCCCCGAACCCCCCACGATCGGCATCCTCCACCCGACCGGCGCCGGGGCCAAGGCCCGCCTGGCCGACCGGGGCCGGCCCGTGCCCGACAAGTGGGTCGTGCTCCAGGACTACTCGAAGAAGGGCCTCGTCGTGGCCGTGCCTCCTTGGGTCAGCCACGGCGAGGTGCTGGACTGGCTGCTGGCGGCCTCGACCATCCTGTCGCTGATCCCCCTCACCGGCACGTGGAGGGCTTCGGTCTACGAGGGCTGACCGGCCCGTACCGTGGCCGCCTCCTCCCGGCAGTTCCGGGCGCGGGCCTCGTCGCGGCCCTCCAGCGCGGCCGCCCACTCGTCCAATGTCCGGGCCAGCAGGGGGAGGGCCCCGGTCCGGCGGTGGACCTCGACGGCTTGGGCGAAGTGACGGTCGGCCTCCGCGGCCCGGCCCCGGGCCACGGCCACGTGGGCCCGGGCCCGCTCGACGGCCCCGGCGCACGCCCAGCCCGGGCCGACGACCACCAGTTGGGCGGCGGTGGCCGACAGGGAGTGCCCCAGGGCGGCCGCCTGGTCGCGTGCCCCGGTCAAGAAGGCCACCTCGGCCAGGGCGGCGACCGCGTCGAGGCGCAGGCCGTGGGCCCCAAGCGTGCCCGCCAGCTCCCGGCCGGCCTCGTCAAGGCGCCCGAGGCGGGCCAGCAGCAGGGCCAGCCACGCCCTCCAGGCCTGGTCGCCGTGGCGGTAGGCCCGCTCCCGGCAGTGGTCGAGCAGCTCCTCGCGCTCGCTGGCCGTCCCGTACTCGATGGCCGCCCAGAACCTCTGCGCCCACGCCCGCTCGGCCTCGGCACCCCCTGACCAGGGTGCAGCCAGCGTGACGGGCCGCCCGGCCATGAGGGCTCGCATGGTGGCCCAGGCGGCGGCGTCGGCCCGGTCGGCGGCCCGGCCCTCGTCCCGGGCGAGGGCGGCGTGGGCCGCCAGCAGGCGGTCCACCTCGGCCATGTCGCCCGTGGCCAGCACGGCGGGGATGCGCCGGGCCAGCTCGGTGATCTGGGGTTCGGTGTCGTCCCCGGCGCCCGCCAGGACCGCCGCGGCCAGCCGTAGCCGGTCCCGGGGCGAACCCGACGCCGTGCCGGGCGCGGGTGAGGGCGTGGACGGGCGCTGGTCCCGGCGGCCACCGGCCCGGTCCCGGCCGGGGGAGGCGGGCGCCGGCCGGCGTCCGTCCCCCGATGGCCTGGGGGGCGCCGTGCCGCCCGGGGCCGTCCGGTCAGCGGCGGTGCGGTGGGACGCGGTGTGGCCTGGGGCACTCGGGGGCGATGGGGGGCTGGCCTGGGGGGAGCTGGCCGGGGCGACGCTGGCCGGGGCGGCGCGGTCCGCGGCCCAGGCCGTGTCGTCCAACACCCAGGGGGCCTGGTCGGCTGCGGGGTGGGCCGGGCCCGTTGGGGCCCCGGCCCAGGCCGTACCGCCCGGCTGGGCCGTCCCGGATGTCGTCCACGCCGACGACGAGCCGCGGAGGAGCCGGACCTCCTCGGTGAGCGCCTCTTCGAGTTGGCGGTCCAGCAGGTCGATGTCGATCACCGGCGTGCCCTCCGTTGTCTGTGGCTGATCGGGCCAACCGGAGGTATCGGCGCGCCGGCGCCTCGGCTTGAGGGGCGGGCCCGCGAGACTGGCCGGCCGTGGTGCACGACGAGTTCACGACCTTCGCCCTGATCATGGGCCTGGCGGCCGTGGCCGGCTTGGTCGCCAACCGCCTGCGCCAGCCCCTGATCGTCGCTCTCATCGCCGTAGGGGTACTGGCCGGCCCTGCCGGCCTGGGCTGGGTGAGCGGGGGAGACGAGCTGGAGCTGCTGGCCCGGCTGGGGATCGCCTTGTTGCTCTTCCTGGTGGGCCTGAAGCTCGACGTCCACCTCATCCGCACCACCGGCCCCGTGGCCCTGGCCACCGGCCTGGGCCAGGTGGCCTTCACCTCCGGCATCGGCTTTCTCATCGCCCTCGGCCTGGGCATGAGCGCCACCACTGCCCTCTACGTGGCGGTGGCCCTCACCTTCTCGTCGACGATCATCATCGTCAAGCTCCTGTCGGACAAGCGCGAGCTCGACCAGCTCCACGGCCGCATCGCCGTGGGCTTCCTGGTCGTGCAGGACATCGTCGTCGTCCTGGTAATGATCGTGCTCAGCGCCTTCGGGGGTGGCCCGGGCGAGAGCCTGGCGTCGGAGGTGGCCCTCGTCCTGGCCAAGGGCGGGGCGTTCCTCGGTGGCCTGTTCGTGTTCGCCCGCTACCTGCTGCCACCCGCCCTCAACTGGGCGGCCCGTTCCCAGGAGCTGCTCAGCTTGTTCGCGGTGGCATGGGCCACCGCCCTGGCGGCCGTCAGCGAGCACCTGGGGTTCAGCGTGGAGGTGGGGGCCTTCCTGGCCGGGGTGGCGGTGGCCTCGACCCCCTACCGCGACGCCGCCGGGGCGCGCTTGGTGGGGCTGCGGGACTTCCTGCTGCTGTTCTTCTTCCTCGATCTCGGTGCCCGGCTGGAGTTCAGCGACGCCGCCACCCAGCTCGGCAACGCGGCCGTCCTGTCGTTGTTCGTGCTGGTGGGCAACCCGCTGATCGTGCTCGTGATCATGGGGGCCATGCGCTACCCGGCGCGGGTGTCGTTCCTGGCCGGGCTGACGGTGGCCCAGATCAGCGAGTTCTCCCTGATCCTGGCCACCCTGGGGTTGGCCCTGGGCCACATCGACGACTCGACGGTGGCCCTGATCACCGTGGTGGGCCTGGTGACCATCGGCCTGTCGACTTACATGATCCTGTACTCCCACCAGCTCTTCGACCGGCTGGCGCCCGTACTGCGCCGGTTCGAGGCTCGCACCACCCGGCCCTTGCCCGAGGACGTGGGCGGCGGCTACGACGTGATCGTCTACGGGCTGGGGCGCTACGGCTCGCACGTCGTGGCCGCCCTGCGCCGGGCCGGCCAGCGGGTGCTGGCCGTCGACTTCGACCCCCGGGTGGTATCGGACCAGGGCCCGTCAGCCACCAAAGGGGGCACCGGCGACGGCACCACCGAGGGTGGGGTCGTCTTCGGCGACGCCGAGGACCTCGACTTCCTCGAGACCCTCCCGCTGGCCTCGGCCGCGTGGGTGGTGAGCACGATCCCGTCGGCGCCCGCTTCGCTCGCCCTGCTGCACGGGCTCCGCCACCACGGCTACCAGGGCCGGGTGGCCCTGACGGCCCTCAACGAGCACGACGCCCAGCGCTACGCCGAACTGGGGGCCGACGTGGTCCTGCGCCCCTTCGCGGTGGCGGCCGACGCCACCTGCGACCTGCTGGGACTGGGGGTCGGCGCGCCGGCCGGCGGCCTCAGCCCTCCACCGGACGGCCCTGAGCCCGACCCGTCCCCATCCTGACGGCGGCCGCCAGCGCGAGCCGGCCGCCCCGGCGGTGGGCCTCCAACTCGGACACGAAGGCGTCGTGGACCGCCTGGCGGAGCCGGTCGCCCTGGCTGGCGACCAGGGCGGCGGTGCGGACCGTCCCGTGCACCAGCGCCTGCCAGACCTGCTCGGCGTCGGCCGCCTCGTGCGTGAAGGCGAGAGTCGTCACCGACACCTCGGCCAGGCCGGCCCCTTCCAGCAGGCCGGTCAGGGCCGCCTCGTCGGAGTAGCGGAAGAAGGGCGGGCCCTCGGGTACTCCCGCGGTGGGCGGCGCCTCGCAGGCGGCCAGCGCTCGCTGGAAGGCATCGAAGATGGCCACCTCCTCGGGGTGGCCCCACACCGTCACGGCCAGGGTGCCGCCGGGCACGAGGGCCCACGCGGCCTCGGCGGCCGCGTCGTCGGGCCGGCCCATGTGCAGGACGGCGAAGTTGGCAGTCACGGCGTCGAACGACCCGGCGGCGAACGGAAGGTGGTGCCCGTCGGCCCGGCACAGGCCGAGTGGAGGGCACCGGACGCGGGCGATGGCCAGCATGGCCTCGGCGACGTCGAGCCCGACGACGTGCGCACCCCGGGCGACCGCCGCCCTGGCCACGACCCCCGGCCCCGTGGCCAGGTCGAGCAGCCGGGCCCCGGGCCCGACGGCGGCCGCGTCGAGCAACGGCCCGGCCGCCTGGGCCGTCATGGCCGGGAAGAACCCGTCGTAGCCGGCCGCCTGGCGTTCCCATGTCGACGCCTCGAAGGCGTCGAAGTCGGCGAACGGCTGCTCCCCGGGCGATGGCTCCACTCGGCGACCCTAACCCCGGCCCCTTGCGCCAACCTCACGGCCGTCGCGATCGCCGGGCAACCGTGCGTGCCCACCAGCCCTGAGCTGGCGTGGACTGGTGGTGGGCCGGGAAACCGGGGCCATGGCTCGTGCCGAGTGGGCGCCGTCAGTGGAGGCGGTCCCGTAGGGGGCCGTCGACCGAGGCCACCATCCGTGCCCTCCACTGGCTGGCCCGCCGCTCGTGGTGGGCGCTGGCCGTGGCCGCCGCGGCCAGGCGGTGGCCGTGCTCGGCCAAGGCCGCGAAGCCGTGGCCCTCGGCCACGCGGATGCCGGCCCTCAGCTCGGACCGGGCTTCGGCGCCCGCCCGGGCGCCGGCCGGCAGCCGGGCCAGGGCCTCGCCCCTCAGCAGGTGCGCCCTGGCTCGGTACTTGGGCGCCCCGTAGCGGTCGGCCATCGTCGCCGTCTCGGCGGCTGCGGCCAGGGCGGTCTCAATGTCGTCGCCGGCCAGGGCGAGCAGGCCGCGGGCCCAGTGGAGGCGGTTGAGGTAGCGGAACCGGGCGTACTCGGCTTCGGGCACCAAGGCCTCGGCCTCGGCCAGCCGGGTGGCGGCCCGGCCCGGGTCCCCGAGACGCAGGTGGTCGGCCGCCAGGTTGAGAAGGGTGTGGACTCGGGGCTCGAGGGCCGCCGGGCCACCCTGGTCACAAGCGATCTCCAGGCTCTCCTCGTCGGCGTCGAGAGCCATCTCCACCAAACCGAGGTCGAACAGGAGCGAAGCCCGGGTATTGGGCACCCGGGCCCGCACCACTGCCTCCTCGCCCCGCCCCACCGAACCCACGTCGTCGAGGGCGGCCAGGGCCTCGCCGTAGCGGCCCAGGGCGCCCAGCGCCCACGCCCTGACCACCCGCTCGAACACCAGGGCGCGCTCGTCGTGCTGGTCGGTGGCCAGCGCCCGGCACCAATCGAGGGCCTCCAGGGCGCCGGGCTCCTCGCCCCGCTGGTGGCGGACCAGGGCCAGGCGGTAGACGACCAGGGCGGGCGGCGCGACGCCCCGGCGCTCGGCCACGGCCAGGGCGGCGGCGACGTGCTCGGACGCCAGGGCGAGCTCGCCCAGGCTGCCGTAGGGGTTGGCGATGAAGGCGTGGGCCCGGCCCGCCAGGTCGTCGTCGCCCAGCGACGTCGCCAGGTCGAGGGCGGCGCGGGCCGGGGCGAGGGCCAGGGACGGCTTCCACGCCGCCCAGTGGCAGTCGGCCTCGACCAGCAGGCGCTCCACCTCGGCCGGGCCCTGCCCGGCGGGCAGGGAGGCGACGGTGGCGGCCGCCTGCTCGGTCTCGCCCAACACGAGGAGTGCCCGTGCCCGGCCCACGGCCGCCCGGTGGCGGACCGCGGGCCTGTCCGGGGTGGCCCCCGGCTGCTCGTCGAGGACGGCCAGGGCCCGTCCGTAGTGGCCGGCCGCCTCCCGGTTGGAGTAGGCCGCCGCCGCCCGCTCGCCGGCGTCCAGGCTGGCGGCCAGCGCCCTGGGCCAGTCCCCGGCGGCAAGTGCGTGGTGGGCCACCTCCTCGGGCCCGGCCTCGGAGGTGAGCAGCCACTCGACGGCCCGGCTGTGCCAGTCCCGCCTGGCCGGCGGGTCGAGCTCCCCCAGGACCAGGTCGGCGAACACGTCGTGGCGCACCCGCCACGTCCCGCGGGCTTCGGCCATGAGCCCGGCGTCGGCCAGCGCGCCAGCGGCGCGCCGGGCTCCGGCGCCCGTGATGCGGGCCAGGGTGGCCAACGAGCCCAGGGGGACCGGCCGGCCCACGACAGCGGCCGCCCGCACCAGCTCCACGGCGTCGGCCCCGGCCGTCCGGGCCCGGCCGAGCACACCCGCGGCCAGGTCGGAGTCCTGGGCGCCGGCCAGCAGCTCGCGCAGCAGCAGGGGGTGCCCGCCCGAACGTTCCCAGAGCTCGAACGCGTAGCCGCCGGCCATCACCTCGTCGGCGCCCAGCGGCCCCAGGTCGAGCCGTTCGAGGGCCCCGAGGCCGGAGGCCAGTTCGAGGAACTGGGTGGGGGCCCCTTCGCCCGCCAGGTCGGCCTCGCGGCCCGTGGCCAGCAGGGCCAGCTTGCTCGGACGGGCCCGCAGGACGAGCCCCAGCGCAGTGAGGCTCGGGGGATCGGCCCATCCGAGGTCGTCCACCACCACGACCACCGGGCGGCCCGCCAGGGCCTCCAACCACCGCGCCGCCAGCCGGCCGGCGACCGCGGCCGGGGCGACCCCCGGGGCCGGCCCGGCGTCCAGGTCCGGGGCCAGTTCTGGGGCGAGGTCGCGCAGCGCCCCGTAGGGGACGCCGGCCAGCAAGCGGAAGCAGGCCGCCCGCCGCACCTCAGGGACGGGAGCGCGGGCCACCGCCTCGTCCACGAGCCGGCTCTTGCCGATCCCCGGTTCGCCCGCCACCAGCACCACCCGCGGCCCACGGCCGGCGGCAGCGGCCCCTATGGCGGCGGCCAGCCGTCCGAGCTGGGCCCGGCGACCGAGCAGGGGCGCGTCGACCTCGCCGCGGGGTGGCCCCGGCCGGCCCGCGGGCGGGGACGAGGATGGCCGAGTGGGGGGCCGGCCGGCCAGGACCTGTTCGTAGAGGGCGTCGGTCTCGGGCGCAGGGGCCGTCCCCAACTCCTCGCGCAGGGCCCGGCGGCAGTGCTCGTAGGCCCGGAGGGCCTCGGCCGGCCGGCCCAGGTGGGCCAGGGCGGCCATCAGGCCGCGGTGGGCGTCCTCTCGCAGGGGGGCCTCGCGTACCGCCGCTGCGAACCGCAAGGCGGCGGCCTCGTCGTCGCCCCGGGCAGCGGCCGTACCGGCGGCCTTGACGGTGACATCCAGCCGGGCGCGGGCCAGCTCGCTCCTCTGGCGTACGACCCACTCGGTCGCCGGTTCACCGGCCAGCAACTCCCCGGCGGCCAAGGCGAGGGCCTCGTCCCAGCGGCCGGCGGCCATGGCCCCGTGCAGCTCCTGCCAGTCCGACGAGCACGCCAGCCGGTAGCCGCCGTGGCGGGTCTCGATGTCCAGACCCCAGGGCCTGACGGCCCGGCGCAGGAGGCTGACGGCCGTTTCTACGGCGGCCGCGTGGCGTACGGGAGGGCGGTCCCACAGGCGCTCGGCCAGCACGTCTTTGGGTAGGGCCTCGCCTCCGGCCATGGCCAGGACGGCCAGCAGGCGCCGCTCCCGGGCCCCTCCCAGGCCCGGCCCTTCCAGCCGGGCGTCGCCCTCCTCCACGGCGAGGGGGCCGATGACCCGGACCCGCGGCGCCACCGGGCCAGCGTAGGTCCCGCAAGGTCCGCGTGAGGTGGTGCCCCCAGACTGGGCCCACAACCGAGCAGGAGGAGGCCGCGAAGATGAGCATGCCGGTGCAGGAGGTGGGGCAGGTGCAGGGTTCGACGACCGCACCCGACGGGGTGGAGATCGCATGGTGGGCCACGGGCCGGGGCCGGCCCCTCGTGCTCGTGCACGGGACGACGGCCGACCACACGCGCTGGGCTCCCGTGACCGAACGGCTGGGGGTCGACGCCCTGGTGTGTGCCGTCGACCGGCGGGGCCGGGGGGCCAGCGGGGACGCCGAGGACTACGACATCGAGCGGGAGTACGACGATGTGGCGGCCGTGATCGATGCGCTGGCCGGCCAATCGGGGGCCCCGGTCGACCTGTTCGGGCACTCTTACGGGGCCCTGTGCTCGCTGGAGGCCACCTTGCGGGCCCCCAACGTCCGCAAGCTGGTGCTCTACGAACCGCCCGTCCTGTTCGACGACGGCGCCGCCCCTCCCGATGTCGTCGAACGCATGGAGGCCCTGCTGGCCGCGGGCGAGCGCGACGAACTGTTGGCCACGTTCTTCCGGGACGTGGTGCGTATGCCCGAGCACGAGCTCGACCGGGCCCGGCGCCTGCCCGCCTGGCAGGGACGGGTGGCCGCGGCCCACACCCTCCTGCGAGAGGAACGGGCGTCGGCCGCATACCAGTTCGACCCCGACCGGTTCACGGCGCTGGCCGTGCCGACCCTCATGCTCCTGGGCAGCGACAGCCCCCCGTTCCTGCAGTCGTCCACCGAGGCCGTCGCCGCGGCCCTGCCCGACGCCCGAGTCGAGGTCCTCGCCGGCCAGCAGCATGTCGCCATCGACACCGCGCCCGACCTCGTCAGCACGCTGGTCCTCGACTTCCTCGCCGAGCCCGGCAGCTAACCGGCCGGCCCCGGCCGGGCCTGGCGACCGAAGAAGTCCCGGTCCGGGCCCGGCCTGGGGCGTGCACCGTGCCACCGGCCTCCACTGGGGCCCGGCGCCTGGAATGCTGGGGCCGATGGGGGCCAGCGGTTCCGCTCGGGACGACGCCTCCTCGGGCGTGCACCTGTCCGAGGTCGTCGGGTCGATCGCCATCGCCAGCGACCTCGGTCTGGGACAGCCGCTGGAGCACGTCCTGCGCTCCTGTGTGATAGCGGTCCGGCTCGCCGACCGGATCGATACCCCCCAGGAGGACCGTGACGCCGCATACTGGGCAACGCTGTTCGTGGCCGCGGGCTGTACCGGCTCGTCGTTCGAACTGTCGAGCCTCTTCGGTGACGACATCTCCTTTCGGGCGGGCGTCTACGACACCCTCACGAACCTCGCCTTCCTACGGTTCGCGATGGGGCGAGCCGGGGGCGATGGCGGCGTCCTACGCCGGGCCAGGGCCCGTTTCCAACTGCTCAGCTCGGGGGGCTCCACGCTGACATCGGCTCTGCTCGCTCACTGCCGGGTGAGCGCAGAGATGGCTCGCCGGCTCGATCTCGGTGAGGCGGTGGTCGATTCGCTTCTGCAGACCTTCGAGCAATGGGACGGCAAGGGCATCCCGGACAAGCTGCGCGGTGACCAGGTGCGCCTGCCGGTCCGGATCGCCAACCTGGCCACCCTGGTCGAGGTGCACGACCGCAGTGGCGGGGCCGAGGCCACCAGGCGGGCGGCCCGCCGGGGGGCGGCCACCGTCGGCCCCGCGCTGGCCGACGCGTGGTGCGAGGTGGCCGAGGACGTCCTGGCCGGTGTCGACGCCGAGTCGTCGTGGCAGCACGTCGTCGCCTCCCAGCCGCGTGGTCGAGGGGGGCTCACCAACCGCGAGCTCGACAGCGCGCTGGAGCTCATGGGCGACTACGCCGACCTCAAGTCGCCGTGGTTCACCGGTCACTCGCGAGGCGTGGCGTCGCTCGCGGTCTCGGCCGGACGAGAGCTGGGGCTGCCCGACGAGCAACTCGTGACACTGCGGCGGGCCGCCCTCATCCACGACATCGGCCGCAACGGTGTCCCGAACTCGATCTGGGACAAGCCTGGGCCGCTGACCGACAGCGAGATGGAAAGGGTGCGGCTGCACGCCTACTACACCGACCGGGTCGTTCATCGGGCGGGGCGCCTGGCGCTACTGGCCTCGATCGCCTCCGCCGCCCACGAGCGCCACGACGGCTCGGGCTACCCGCGGGCCGTGGCCGGTGGTGCCGTACCAAGACTGGGCAGGCTGCTGGCGGCCGCCGACGTGTACCACGCTCTCCTCGAGGACCGGCCCCACCGATCGGCCTGGCCCCGGGACGCGGCCGGAGGCGAGCTGCGCCGGGCCGCCCGCGACGGCGAGCTCGACCCTTCCGCGGTTGACGCCGTCCTGGCGGCCGCCGGCCATGTCGCTCGGCGGGCGCGCGCAACGCCCGCCGGGCTGACCCCGCGCGAGATCGAGGTCCTCCAGCTTGCGGCCCGCGGGATGACCGCCAAGCAGATCGGCGCCCAACTCGGCATCACACCCAAGACGGCCGGCAACCACATCGAGCGCATCTACCTGAAGATCGGCGTATCGACGCGGGCCGAGGCCGCCATGTTCGCCATGCGCCACGAGCTGGTCAGCGCCTGGGACGGCGGCGAGGGGCCCTGAGGGGAACTCCTCATGGCAGTCCGGCTACGGCGTGCGACTCTCAGCCATGACCATCGAAGAAGCCGCTCAACAGGGCTACGTCGACCTCGACGGCGTCCGCACCTACCACGAGATCTCCGGGACCGGTGAGCCGCTCGTTCTCCTCCACGGCGGGATGTGCACGATCGACACATTCGCCGGCCTTGCATCTCAACTCGCGCCCTCCTACCGGGTGTACCGCCCCGAGCGGCGGGGCCACGGCCGCACGCCCGACGTGGCCGGCCCGATCACCTACCAGAACATGGCTGCCGACACGGTCGCTTACCTCGATCGGCTGGCCATCGCTCCGGCGCACCTCGTCGGCTGGAGCGACGGAGCGGTCATCGCCCTGCTTGTCGCCCTGACCCGGCCCGACCTGGTGAGAACCCTTACCTTCATGGGCTGCGCGCTCACCGAGGACGGCCTCCCCGCCGAGATGCTGCCCCTTCCGGAGCGGGTCCCCATCGAGGCTCTGCCCCCGTTCCTACGGGAGATGTACGCCGCCGTGTCCCCCGACGGCCCGGGGCACTTCGACGTCGTATGGGAGAAGCTGGCGCCCGCGTGGACCGCGTTCCCTCTGGTGGACCTCGACGAGCTAGGAGGCCTCCGGGCCAGCACCCTGGTCGTGGCCGCCGACCATGACACAGTGACGGCCGAGCACGCCGCCAAGATCGCCCGCACGATCCCTGAAGCCCGCCTCGCCATCCTGCCCGGCGAGCACTCACTCCCCATCGACAAGCCCGCGCTGGTCGGTGCTCTCGTTCGGGACTACCTCTCCGGGGTCGCCATGGCCACCTGAACGCCGGTGCCCCGTGGCCCGTCGGCCAGGCGGCGGCTCGGGCCAGCGGGCTCGGCCGTGGGCCGCACAGGCATTGATGAGCTCCTGGCGGGTGGGCGGCACCATCATCGGACCGGTGAACACGCTGCCGAGCCGGGTGGTGCCGCCAACGACCACCGGACGATGACAGAGCGGGCACTCCCAGTTCGGTGGTGACGACCTCGACGTGCCGGGCCGCCAGGCCGTAGGGGCCCACAACCAGGACCACGCCCGCCTGATCCGGCCTCTGGCCACGTACCGATCATCGCGCTCTCGTCATTGGAGTCAAGCATCGGGCCCGCCTGGCCGATGTACCCGGGGACGGAAGGACGCGGGCCCCGATGGCGCAGGAGAACGGACAACCGACGGGACGGGCGCTGGTGGTCGGGCTCGTCATGGTCGCGCTCGTCGGGTCGGCCCTTGGCGCCGTCGTCGTTCGCAGTGATCTGCTGACCGGGCGGTCACCGGCGGCGGCGGCCCCCGCCCGTGACTGCGGCGCGGTACCGGCCGCCGAGCCCGACCCCGCACCGTTCACACCCGGCCGGGCCCTCGAGACCGTGTCCGGGTTCGTCCCGAGACCTCAGGTGCCGGACCTCGGTGACGCGTTCATGTCCGGGCACCACGAGTACGCCACGCCCGAAGCCCATGGCCGGTCCACCCCGCTTCTCCTCCCGTCGACCGTCACGGAGGCCATGGTCGCCAACGGGCTGCGGGCGGCTCAAGCTGTCGGCTTCGAGGCGGGGACGACGGTATTCGGGCTCGAAGCATTCCGCTTGGCCAGCCCCGAGGCGGCCGCGTCCTATGCCCGAACCGTGCTCTTGGCCGAGTGCGAGCACGGGGTGGCGGGCAGCCTGCGGCCCTTGCCCGGGGTGGCCGGGGGCGTCATGTTCGCCTACCACCACGACCGGCGGCCTCCCCTGCGGGCCAGCTTCGTCGTGGGGGACACGGCCGTGCGGGCGAACCTGTGCATCTGCCGCAAGATCGAAGGCGATCCGTTCGAGGTATTGGAGTCGTGGGCGCGTGAGGTCGCCTTCCTGATGCGGGGAACAGTCGGGTGACCGCCGTACGCCACCACCCGGCGCCTCCCATCCGGACCGGGGACGATCCCGGCCTTCGCTTACAGTGCAACGCCTTCTTCGCGGCCGCCGGGCTGATGATCGCCCCGGCGCTGGTGGTCACGGTCATGGGCCTTTCCCAGTGGCAGGCCATGGCCGAGCTGGACCGCAACGGTGTGGTGGCTCCGGCCGAGGTCGTCGGTGCGTCGTCGTGGCAGGTGTCCGACCGGGTACGGGTGGCCTTCGCGACCGAGGAAGGCCGGCTCGTCGAAGCCAGCCTTCCCGTCGACGACTTGGAGGATCACTGGCGGGGTGCGACCGTGCTCGTCCGCTACGACCCCCAGAACCCGAGCCGGGCCCGCCCGCTGGAGGGATGGAACCCCGAGTACCGGGTGCTCTTTCTCATCGCCGCGACGCTCCTGGTGATCGGGGCCGCGTTCGTGGTGCAGGCCTGGCGGTGGCCCCGCCGGCTTCTCCGGGTCGCGGCCAGCCCAGGGCCGCGGCAGTCGATGCTCCTGACCGGCGCCATGGTGCCGGGCCAGGTGCCATCGCCCTGGGCCGTACTGTCGTCGGCCGGGGCCGCGAGGCACGCGTTCCGTCTAGCTGACAACGGCGACCTGCCCACCGGTCCCGTGGAGGTGCGGGTGATAGGCGACGTCCGCCGCCTCGGGATAGTCGTGGTCGATACCCCGGACCGGCGGATCTGGCCGGCGAGCAGGCTTCGCCGCCCTCCGAAGCGAACGCTCCCGGCCCACCCCTTGCCGTTGCCGGGCCCCGTGCCAGGCGCCTCCGAGGACGCTGTTCCCGAGTGGCGTCAGCGTGGAGACATCCCGGCCCTTCCGCCCGACCTCGCCGAGCGCCTGCGCCAGAAGGAGCGCACATGCCGGCCTTCCCCGGCCCGGTTCCTGGTCCTTCTCCCGGTCTCGGTCATGGTCGCTGCGCCCGCCTTGGTGCCCGCGGCCGTCGAAGCTCGCCGCCACATCTGTGTGGCCCCACCATCCACTGTCGGGACTGCTGACCAGGCTGTCGTGCCCGAACTGGCCTTGCCGGACTTCCTCCCGCAGGTCGCCGGGTTCGCACCGGTACCGGCCGAACTGCTGGGGCTGGGGGCATACGACGACCCCGTCGGGCCTGTGCTGCTGGAGGACGCCGGGTTCCTCTACGGCGCGCAGCGGGTGTTCGTCGGGGACGGCAGCCAGGTCGCTGTGCAGGTGTTGCAGTTCTCGTCCGAACGTGGCCCGCTCCACTTCGAGGCCCTGCGCATGACGACGTGGTGCGTCGAGCGGCCCCGGGCCGTCGCGGTCCCCGCCGGCAGCGGCGCCCGCGGTTCGGTCGTCTCCACCGAAGGCGGCCCCGACCGCACGCGGTTCGCCTTCGTGCGCGGCAGCCGCGGCTACCTGGTCCACATCACCGGTGTGAGCCCGTATCTCCACCACGACATCGTCAGGTCCGCCCTGGCCACCGCCGGGTAAGCGTGGCCCGACCGGTCACTCGGCGCAGGCCGCCGACCGCCAAGGCCAAACCCCCGACCATCATGAGGACGATTATCGTCCACGAGAGGAGGTCAGCCTGGGCCGCCGGGTACGGATCGCTGAACACCCACTAGGACGGACAGCCGCGCTGCGCTGGTCGCCAGCGACCCGAGGGCGGATTGGCCTCTCTTTCTGCCTTCTGGGGAGTTGCCAGACGTAGGCCAGGCCGCGGCCGGTGCGTGTCTCTTGCACCGCCTCCGGATGGTCAACGGCTCCCGTCCTACAGGTGCTTCAGCGCCAGGAGCGGCCCCCGATCACCTACTCCGATGTCAGGAGAGCCGCACATCTTGGGGATGCGTGTAAACCTGGCGGTCCGCTCGAGCGAGTAGAAGACGGTGGCGATCCTGCACCAGCACCCAAGGCATGACGTGATGGCACCGGCTGAGTTCGACTCCTTCTACCGGCGCGAGTATGGCCGGGTCTTGGCGCTGGCGTACGTCCTCTCGGGCAGCCGGGAGGCTGCGGAGGACTTGGCACAGGACTCCTTTCTGGCCGCGCACCGCCAGTGGGAGAGGATCGAGCGGTACGACGAACCTGGTGCGTGGGTTCGGAGGATCTGTTTGAACCGCTCGACGTCGCTCGTCCGCCGGCGGATTGCCGAGGCCAAGGCCATTGGCCGGGTCGCGGCCCGTCGGGTTCTTCCCGACGAGCTGCCGCCCGATGCGGAGGCCTTTTGGCAGGCGGTAAGACGGTTACCTCGGAGGCAAGCGCAGGTGGTGGGTCTCCACTACGTCGACGACCGGTCAATCCAGGAGATCGCAACTCTCCTCGAGTGTGCGGAAGGCACCGTGAAAGCGCATCTCCACCGGGCCCGGAAGGCGCTCGGCGCTGATCTGGGACTGCACGTGAGCGACGAGGGAGGAGGCCAGGGATGAGGCCCGACGAACTGGACCTCCGCGCCTACCGGGCGTCCGAGGCGGCCCGGACCAGCGTCCTGAGGTTGGCCAACGCGTCGCCGCCCGTCTGGCAGAAAGGCAGACACCGAGTTCGGAGCCTCCTCACCGCCGGTGTGGCGTGCTCCGTCGTCATCGCGGCCGTGGCCCTGCTGACAGTGAGCCGTGGTTCCGACACGACGAGTGTGTCCACCGACCTAGCGGCCACCGGCAACCCGAGTGAGCTCCCGCCACCTCCGCCGATCCCACCCTCTCGCTTCATCGGAGACGGCATATCCGTCATCACAACCGGCACCGCGCCCGATGGCCGCGTGTGGTCGCTGTACCTGAGTGGGCCTGACGCCAACCTGTGCCTATCGGTCGAGCTGCCAGGAGTCAATGTGGAGCCGGGCATGTGCGCGAGCACGCCGGGCGGGGGTTCGTTGGGGAATGACGAATACCGTCCTCTGTTCTTTAACGACACGCGTGCGCCCGCGTTCGTCTTCGGTCGAATGCCACTAGGCGTCGAGGATGTCACCGTCGGCTCAAGGAGCGGGGACGTGGTCGGAAGGGCTCCGGTCATCTCGACGAGCGCAGGGCTGTTCTACGTGGTGCAAGTCGATGACGGCGTCACTCCCGTGGCCGTCCTGGGACGCTCCGCCCAGGGCGCGCCTGTTCGTTACGAGCTGTCGTTGGGCGCTGTGCGAGGTCGCGACTACTCCGCCTTCTGGTTCGTTGCCGGATTGGGCCTCTTGGTCGGGGTTACGGCCTACCGGCGACGCCTTGCTCGCGGCGCCCGATAAGGGGAGAGACCGCGCGCTTACCTCGCGCCGCAGTGCCGTTACCGGGCGGGTGGCGACCGCCCCGGTGGTCAGGCGGTCCTCATAGGGGACGGTCCGGCCGGTCGATCTCGACCCGTGATTCGGCGGCGCCTTGCGCGCCGACCGGACTCACGGAGCGGCGTGCGTCGGAGCCGGCGGTCCCGGGGTTACGAACGGGCGGTGACGATGAGCGCGCGGGCGCCGAGGTGCACCGTACCGTTGCGTTCGAACGGTCGGAGGGCATCGACGATCGCCGACCGAGTGGCGGCGCGGCGTTCGGGATGCCGTCGAAGGCCTTCGACCAATAGCGGGTTGAAATCCATGACGACGTCGGCAACCGTGTCAGCGCCGCCCGCTGGGTGCGGCGGATCGAGCTGGAGGTCGGTGATCCGCACGTCAGTCCAGCCAGCCGCTTCCAGGATGGGCCGCACGACTGCGGGCTCGGGAAGGGAGAACGGCCCCGGCTCGCCGGGGCCTGCGAACCGGGGCGGGCCCAGCACCGGAACGGACGCCATGACCGGCAGCGTCATGACCGGGTTGGCGACGGGCGGGCCCCAACAGCAGAACCCGAGTCGCGCATCGGGCGCCGCATAGGAACGCAGCCGTGCGAACGCCGACACCGGGTCGGAGAAGAACATGACCCCGAAGCGCGAGAACACGACATCGAACGGGCCGCCCAGCGCCGCATCGAGAACGTCGCCTACCTCGAAATGGGCACGCGGGTCCTCGATCCAGGTGCGGGCGGCGGTGAGCATCGGCTCGCTGAGGTCGACACCGACCACCGCGCCGGCACCCCGCTCGATGAGATGGGAAACGGTGGCGCCCGTCCCGCAGCCCACGTCGAGGACCCTGGCGCCGCGAATTTCACCCAGGGCGTCCATGACGGCGATGCCGAACGGCTCGGCCTGGCGGTCGTGCAGGTCGGCGTGGCGCACCCAAGCTTCGCCTACCAGGTCGTTCCAGATCGCCCGTTGCGACCCGCTGAGCAGCTGATCCGTCATCACTTCCTCCTTGAGTCGGTACTCGTTCCGACGAATCATTACATGGGACCTGTAATGACGTAAGGGATACGCTAGTCAAATGGCGCAGGATGTCAAGGGTGCACGTCCCTACCGGTCGCCGAGGCGCGAACAGCAGGCCGCGGCGACCCGGTTGGCGATCCTGAGCGCGGCGCAGCGGCTCTTCGAAGCAGACGGCTACCCATCGACCACGATGGGCGCGATCGCCGCCGAGGCCGACGTCGCGCTCAAGACGGTGTACCTCGCATTCGAGACGAAGGCCGGGCTCCTCCGTGCAGTGTGGGACCTCGCCCTCAAGGGCGACACCGACGACGCGCCTGTGGCAACGAGGCCCTGGTACCTCGAAGTACTCGATGAGCCGAATCCCGAACGCAAGCTGCGGCGTCTGGCCGCTGCATCGTGTGGCGTGAAGCGAAGGATCGGAGCTCTGCTCGGGGTGATCCGAGACGCGGCGCCCAGTGATGACGAGATCGGTGACCTCTGGTCGCTCATCCAGTCAGACTTCTACGCGAACCAGGGCGCGATCGTTACGACCCTCCATCAAGCTGGCGCCCTGGTAGACGGATTGGACGTGGCACGTGCCACGGACATCCTTTGGACGCTGAACCACCCCGACGTCTGGCTCCTCCTCGTTGGCCAGCGCGGTTGGACGCCCGAGGGGTTTGAGACCTGGCTGGGCGACACCGCTATCGACCAGCTCCTGCGTCAGCGCCGGCCCCGCGGACCGCGTTCGTAAGTTCACATGCTGCGATGCCCGGGTGTTCCGGCTGCGGGACGCTGTCGACCTCGACGCAGCCCCATTGCGTCCGGCCGTTGAGAGCGACTCGAAAGGAGGTTGGAGAAGGCGTTTATCGACCGGCCGTCCGCGGCACCGACGCGGTCGTACCGCCGGCCGGGCCCGGCGGTCGAACTACGCCTCGAGGTCCAACCTCCACACGTTGGTGTCGCGGGGCCGGAAGCCGGCTCGCTGGTAGAGGCGGTTGGCGGCTTCGCGCGACGGCCGAGAGGTGAGGTCGACGGTTCGGGCGCCGGCCGCGCCGGCTCGGCGGACGGCCTCCTCGGTCAGGGCCATGCCTACCCCCCGGCCCCGGGCCGACTGGTCGGTCACGACGTCTTCGATCCAGGCTCGTACACCGGTGGGGATCCGGAACAAGGCCAGGGTGAGCATGCCGACGACCAACCCGCCGTCGCCGTCGCCGTCGCCGTCGCGCGCCACCAGCAGCACGGTGGCCGGCGAACTGGTGATCTCCGCGATCTGCTCGGCCGAGGGCGGTTGGGCACTGGAGGAGAGCTGCCCGACCAGGCGCTGCACGGCCGCGACCACCTCGGGCGTGGCCGACGTGGCCTCTTCGACAGAGAGGGCCACGGCGGCGGGCTACGCGTCCTCGAGGTCGGGGACGGGGACGGGCGGCGGCGGGCCGGCGTAGTGCGCGCTGGGCCGGATCAGACGGTTGTCGGCCGCCTGCTCGAGGATGTGGGCCGTCCACCCGATGACCCGGCTCGACGTGAACGTGGGGGTGAACAGGTCCGGTGGCAAACCCACGCGGTCCATCACCACGCCCGCGTAGAACTCGACATTGGCGTACAGGTGCCTTCCTGGCTTGAGCTCGGCCAGGATGTCGACCACCGTGCGCTCGATCTTGGTGGCGAACTCGGACTTGTCGCCGCCCAGGCGTACGGCCACCTCCCGCAGCAGCAGGGAGCGAGGGTCGTCGGTCTTGTAGACCCGGTGGCCGAAGCCCATGATCTTCTCGCCCTTCTCGATGGCGTTGCGGATCCACGGGTCGGCGTTCTCGGGGGTGCCGATGGCATCGAGCATGTCGAGGGCGCGGCTGGGCGCCCCGCCGTGGAGCGGGCCCGACAGGGCCCCGATGGCCCCGACTACGGCCGCCCCCAGGTCGGCACCCGTCGAGGTGATGACCCGGGCGGTGAACGTGGAGGCGTTGAAGCCGTGGTCGGTGGTGAGGATCAGGTACTGCTCGATGGCGCGGGCGTGCTCGGGCTCGGGGACCTTGCCGGTGAGCATGTAGAGGTAGTTGGCCGCGTAGGGCAGGTAGGGGTTGGGCTCGATCGGCTCCAGGCCGTTCTGCAGGCGGTAGAGGGCCATGATGAGGGTGGGCATGACCGCGCTGGTCTGCATGGCGTTGTGGCGCAACGTGGCCTGGTCGATGTCCATCCACGACTTGAAGTCGAGGGCGTAGGCCAGCGTCGAGCACGCCGTGCGCAGGGCGTCGAGGGGCACGAAGGTCTCGCCCGCCCGGGCGATATCGGGCAGCAGCTTCTTGACGCTGGGGGGGATCTTGCGGAGCTCCTTGATCTCCTCCATGAAGTCGCCGCGCTCCAGCTTCGTGGGGAGGTGCCCGTTGTAGAGCAGGTACCACACGTCTTCGAGCGTGCGCTTGCGGGCCAGCTCGGTGGCGTTGTACTGCCGGTAGTGGTAGAAGCCCTCCTGGCCCCGCACGTCGCCCACCTCGGTCTCGGCCACCACCACCCCCTCGAGGCCCTTGGGGGCTTCGATGAGGCTGGGGTGCTTCACCGGGCGGACGAAGGCCATGCCCAACATGTCCCGCATGGAGATGACTCCCGCCAGCTTGCCGTCCTCGGTGACCGGGAAGTGGCGGTAGCCGTGCTGGACGAGCGACACGTAGGCGTCGTTGAGGTCGGTGGCCGGGCTGACCGAGTCGGGGCTGGCCGTCATCCACTCGGACACCTTGGCGATGCTCAGGTCGGCTCCTGCGGCCGAGGCCCGCACGACGTCGCGCTCGGTGAAGATGCCGATGACCCGGTCGTCGTCGACCACGATGGCCGACCCCACCTTGCCGCCCGGGCGGGTGAGCATGGCTTTGCAGGTCTCGGCCACCGTGCCCGACGGCGACGCCGTGAGGACGTCGGTGGTCATGGCGTCGGCGACCTTGCGCGTCTTCGTCGTGTCAGCCATCCCGACCTCCCTCGTCGTCACAACCGGGCTCGGTGCGGAGCCGCCCCTGCCCCGTTGCGGTGGCCGGGCTCCGGGTGGGCAGTATAGGAGGCGGTCCTCGGCCGCCTCCCCGGGCCGGTCGGGTCCGGCCACCGAGGCCCTGCGGCCAAGGCGGCTGTTACGAACCCTTCGGGCCCCTCGCGGCCCCCGGACCTTGTGGAGCCGGGGCGAGGGGCTGGCACCGGGGGCACCAGTAGGCGACCCGGGCCATCTCGCCTTGGCGGCGGGCCAGGACCGGGGCGCGGCACCGGGGGCAGGGGCGGCCCGCCCGGCCGTAGACCCACCGGTCCAGGCCTCGGCCGGTGAACGGCCCGAGCTGGGCCGACATGAGGCGGGCGGCCGTCGTGAACAACGAGCAGAGCTGGTCGTCGTCCAAGGCGGCCTGGGGCGTCCACGGGTTATGGCGCTCGGCGAACAGCGACTCGCAGCGCCAGATGTTGCCGATCCCGGCGGCGACCGTCTGGTCGAGGAGCAACTCGCCCAGCGCTACGCCCGGGGCGCCTGCCCGCGCCCGATCGCGGATCTCGTCGACGGCGAGGGGGACGGCCAGGATGTCGGGGCCGAGGCCGGCGAGGGCGCGATGTACCCGTTCGGCGCCGGGCCGCAGGAGCTCGACGACGGGGGCGTTGAAGCAGACGGCCACCCGGTCGCCGCACGTCACCGTCAGGCGGGCCTCGGAGCGGGGTCGCCGCCAGCGTTCGCCGGAACGGTAGACGTGCCACGAACCGGTCATCTTCATGTGGGTGTGCAGCACCTGCCCCGAGCCCAGGCGCACCAGCAGGTGCTTGCCCTGGGCCTCGACGGCCTCGACCCGCTGGCCAACCAGCCGGGCTGCCGGGAAGCCCTCGACAGTGGTCGTGGCCTCGGTGACGGCCCGCCCCGCCAGCCAGCGCCGGAGGGTGGCGGCACTGCGGAAGATCGTGTCGCCCTCAGGCAAGGGCCGTCACCCGTAGCGCACCAGGCCCTTGGGCGAGGGCACGAAGCCGGCGGCCCGCAGTGCCGGTTCGAGGGCCGGGTCGAAGCGCTGGAGGGCCAGGCGCTTGGCCCGGCCACCCTCCACCAGCGTGCCCAGGGCGTCGACCGCGGCCTGCTCCCACGAGCCGTCGAAGGCCCGCAAGGCGACCAGCGAGCGGCCCCCGCGCTCCAGGTAGAGCGACGGCCGGCCACCCATCAGCACGACGTAGGCGCCGGCCACCCGGCGGGCGACGGGCCGGCCCGCACCCGCCGGACCGTCACCGGGACCGGCCACCGCGGTGTCGGTGGTGGCGGGGGCGGGCCAGGGGAGGGCGACGCCGAAGGGGTTGGCCGGGTCGGTGGCCGCCAGCACGACGGCCGCCGGGGGCCCCGAGGGGGGGCGCTCCCGCAGGCGGTCGACGGCCCCGGGCAGGGCGAACTGGGCACCGCCCAGACCGGCCACGAAGTAGCCCCGGCGGGCCCGGCCGGCCTCCTCCAAGGCCCGCAGAACGGAGTAGACGGACGCGTACCCGCCCGCGTGGCCCTCGCCCCGGACGGCTTCGCGGGTGAGCACGCCGTGGCGTTCGAGCAGGACAGCGGCCAGCGCCCGGCTGCGCTCGGTGGCCGACACCCCGCTCCCGCCGTCGGAGGCTGACCCCCCCGACCAGGCGCCCAGGTCGGCGTCGACCAGCGACCACCGGCCCTGAGCGGTGGGGGGGCCGAGCACGGTGAGCGACCCGAGGTTGGGGCGCCCCCGCCGGGCCCCCGCCCCGCGGGCCCCGCTCCCACCCCCGTGCCGGCCGCCCGAGCCGGTGAACGCCCGCAGGGCGGCGAACGAGTCGTTGGTCACCTCGCCGGCCCACACCAGGTCCCACAGGGCGTCGAGGGTCTGGCGCTCGTCGGTTCCCCGCAGGTCGCCGAAGAAGCAGGCTCCGCGGCGGGCCAAGACCGCCCGGAGCCGGTCGTGCTCGGGGCCCGCGGGCCGGTCCTCGTCGGCCGGCAGCGGTGGGCGCAGGGCGGCGGCCTCGTCCCGCAGCAGCACGATCACCTTGCCGTCGTCGCGCCCCAGCGGTCCCGCCCCCAGCCACACGACCTGGCCGGCGGCCGCCAGTTCGTCGAGCCACCGGGGGGAGTAGTCGTGCACCCGGGAGGCCAGCACGTCGCGTTCGAGCACCGACGCGGGGATGGCCACCCCCTGGAGCTGGGCCACCACCTCGACGAGGCGGTCGAGGCCGCGCGCCTGGCTGCCGACGCCGTGCCAGGAAGGCAGGAACCGGGCCAGGGCCTCGGCCTCGACGGGCTCCACCTCCCGGCGCAGGGCGGCCAGCGAGCGCTGGCGCAGCCGCCGCAGCACTTCGGGGTCGCACCACTCCCGGGCCGTGCCGCCGGGCCGGAACTCCCCCCGCAGGAGCAAGCCGCGGTCGGCCCGTTCCCGCAGGACGGGTTCGACGGCGGCCGCCGGCAGGCCATAGCGGGCCGCCGGTTCGGCCGTCACGAACGGGCCCCGGCCCCGGGCCCAGCGGGCCAGGAGCGTGCCCAGGGGGTCCTCGACGGGTACGAGGAAGGCGTCGGGCAGCCCGGCCGGGGGCTGGACGCCCAGGCCGTCGCGATAGCGGCCGGCGTCTTCGGCGGCGATGAGGCGGGCCTCGCCCGCGATGCGGACCTCGGCGGCCCGCCGCTCGGCCACCAGGGCGGGTGCGAAGTCGGCCACCGACCGGGCCCGGAGCTCGCCCGGCGTGAGGTCGCCGAGGCGGCGCAGCAGGTCGTGGGCCGCGTCGGCGTCGGCCGCCCACCGGTCCTCGTCGATGTGCTGGAGGTCGGCCTCCAGCCCGGCCAGGGCTTCGGGGGAGATCAGCTCCCGCAGGTCCTCCGAGCCCAGCAGCTCGGCCAGCAGGCCCCGGTCGAGGGTGAGGGCCTGGGCCCGGCGCTCGGCGATGGGGGCGTCGCCTTCGTAGAGGAACGAAGCCACGTAGGCGAAGGCCAGCGACTGGGCGAAGGGGGACGGACGCAGGGTGTCGACCGAGACGACCCGGGTGGTGCGCTGGCGGACCGACCCCATGAGCTCGACCAGGGCGGGCAGGTCGAACACGTCCCGCAGGCACTCGCGGTAGGTCTCGAGCAGGATGGGGAACGTCCCGTGGCGCGAGGCCACGGCCAGCAGGTCGGCGGCCCGCTGGCGCTGCTGCCACAGGGGCGTGCGGGAGCCCGGTCGGCGCCGGGGCAGCAGCAGGGCGCGGGCGGCGTTCTCCCGGAAGCGGGTGGCGAACAGGGCCGAGCCCGCCAGCTCGGCCACCACGAGCTCCTCGACCTCCTCGGGGTCGAGCAGGACCGACTCCACCGGCGGGGCCTCGTCGGCCTCCGGGAGGCGGACCACCAGGCCGTCGTCGCTCCACATCGTCTGGACCTCGACGCCCAACCGGGAGCGGACCTTGGCTTCCACGGCCAGCGCCCACGGGGCGTGGACGCGCCCGCCCAGCGGTGACAGCACGCACACCCGCCAGTCGCCGAGCTCGTCCCGGAAACGCTCCACCACGATCTGGCGGTCGGTGGGCAGGGCGCCGGTGACGGCCACCTCGTCGGCCAGGTAGGAGCGCAGGTTGCGCACGGCCAGGGGGTCGAGCGAGCACTCCTCGGCCAGCCGTTCGTCGGTCCACGTGCCCACCTCGCCCAGGAAGGCCCCGATGGCCCGCCCCAGCTCGGCCGGCCGCCCCACCCGGTCCCCGTGCCAGAAGGGCATCTTGCCGGGTTCGCCCGGGGCCGGGGTCACCACCACCCGGTCGCGGGTGATGTCCTCGATGCGCCACGTGGTCGCCCCCAGGACGAACGTCTCCCCGGGCCGGCTCTCGTAGACGAACTCCTCGTCGACCTCGCCCACGCGGCCCAGGGCCGAGCCCCCGCTCCCGGCGGCGGCCGCCGTGAACACCCCGAACAGGCCCCGGTCGGGGATCGTGCCGCCCGAGACCACGGCCAGCATCCGCGCCCCCCGGCGGGCCCGCAGCGTGCCTTCGACCCGGTCCCATACGAGGCGGGGCCTCAGCTCGGCGAACTCGTCCGACGGGTAGCGGCCGGCCAGCATGTCGAGGACCCCCTCGAGCACGGGGCGGGTGCACTCGGCGAACGGTTCGGCCCCGGCCACCACCGCGGCCACCTCGTCGACGGTCATGTCGTCCATGGCCACCATGGCCACGATCTGCTGGGCCAGCACGTCCACGGGGTTGCGGGGCACCCGGGTCTGCTCGATGAGCCCGGCCTTCATGCGCTGGACGACCACGGCCGCCTCGACCAGGTCGCCCCGGAACTTGGGGAAGATGCGGCCCCGGGACGCCTGGCCCACCTGGTGGCCGGCCCGGCCCACCCGCTGGAGCCCGCTGGCCACCGAGGTGGGCGACTCCACCTGCACGACCAGGTCGATGGCACCCATGTCGATGCCCAGCTCCAGGGAGCTGGTGGCCACCAGGGCCGGCAGCTTGCCCGCCTTGAGGGCGTCCTCGATCTCCAGCCGTTGCTCGCGTGCCACCGACCCGTGGTGCGCCCGCACGAGGTCTTCTCCGGCCAGCTCGTTGAGCCGGTTGGCCAGCCGTTCGGCCAGCCGCCGGGAGTTGACGAAGACCAGCGTCGAGCGGTGGGACCGGATCAGCTCCAACAGCACGGGGTGAACGGCCGGCCAGAAGGAGTGGCGCACTTCGGGGTCGCCGGCCGCCGGCCCCGACAGCAGGGCCTCGTGGCCGCCACCGCCGGTTCCGCCCGTTCCGCCGGTGCCCACGGGCCGGCCCAGCTCGCCTGTGCCCACGGGCCGGCCCAGCTCGGCCATGTCCTCGACGGGCACGATGACCCGCAGGTCGAGGGTCTTGCGGGCCCCGGCGTCGACCACGGTGACCGGCCGCCGGGTACCGGTGCCATCGCGGCCCCCCAGGAAGCGGGCGATCTCGTCCAGGGGGCGCTGGGTGGCCGACAGGCCGATGCGCTGGGGGGCGGGGTGGGCGGCCAGGGAGACGAGGCGCTCCAGCCGTTCCAGGGACAGGGCCAGGTGGGCACCCCGCTTGGTCCCGGCCACCGAATGGATCTCGTCGACGATCACGTGCTCGACCCCGGCCAGCACCTCGCGGGCCGCGGACGTGAGCATGAGGTACAACGACTCGGGCGTGGTGATGAGGATGTCGGGCGGGTGGCGGGCGATGTCGCGCCGGTCGGCCGCCGGTGTGTCACCGGTGCGGGTGGCCACCTTCACGGCCGGCACGGCCAGCCCCCTACGGCCGGCTTCGACGGCCATGCCCGCCAGCGGGGCCCGCAGGTTGCGCTCAACGTCGTAGGTCAGGGCCTTGAGCGGGGAGATGTACAGCACCCGGCAGCGCCCGGCGGTGCCCGCCGTCGTGGCCAGCCGGTCAAGGGCCCACAGGAAGGCGGCCAGGGTCTTGCCCGAGCCGGTGGGCGCCAGCACCAGGGTGTGCTCACCCCGGCTGATGGCGTCCCAGCCCTGCTCCTGGGCCGGGGTGGGGGCCTCGAACGTCGCCTCGAACCACGCCCGGGCCACGGGCGAGAACCGGTCGAGCGAAGCCACGGAGCCAGGCTACGGCCCCCCCGGCCAGGGCGGGCAGGGATCAGCCGTAGACCCGGCGGCGGGTGAGGGCCCAGACGACGACCATGGCGCCCAGGACCGACATGATCCAGCCCGGCGTGTAGCCCTCGCCCCACAGGAGCTTGCCCACGAACCCTCCGAGGAAGGCACCGGCCACGCCCGCGGCCATCGTCCCCAGCAGGCCCATGGGGCTCGGGCCGGGGACCAGGAGGCGGGCGATGGCCCCCACGATGAGGCCGAACAGCGCCAGACCCAGCAGGTAGAGGACCAGTGACTCGTTCATAGCTGGGGTGTTCCCAGGTCCCCCCGGGCCCACACCCGGGGCTTCGCTGGGACGGCTCGCCGCGACGGTGAGATACTGGCGCCATGGAGAAGACCCAAGCTGATGGCATCATCTCTCAGAGCCGGTGCGCCATGTGCAACCGTGGGGTCTACATCGACGCAAAGCACGGCCGGATCACGTGCAGCGGCTGCGACATGTACATCGAAGGTTGCCTGTGCCCCATCGAGGCTCCGGCCCCTCGCTGACGGGCCGCGGCGGGCGGGACGGGGGGCATCTCGGTGCGGTGCCGGCGACGGATAGGTTCTAGTGGTCCTGCCGGGGCGGTGCAGGGTTTGAGTGGAGGACAGGGAGTTGCGCGTCACCGAGCAGTCGTCCGAGGTGGGTAGCGGTCCTGAGGGGGCCGCCCGATGAAGCCCTGGGAGGTCCTTGGGGTCCCCCAGCGGGCCACCCGCGCCGAGATCACCACCGCGTACCGCACGCTGGCCTACATCTTCCACCCCGACCGGTTCGTCGACGCTCCCGACCCGGTCAAGGACGAGGCCCAGCGCCGGATGGCCCAGCTCAACAAGGCCTACGACCTGGCCAAGCGGGGCCGCAAGGACGAGGTCACCTACAACATCGTGGCCGACGAGCGGGCGGCGGCCGAGCGCATGGCCCGGGCCCGGGCGCAACCGGCCTGGCAGGACGTGGTGCGCGAGCGGGCGCGGGCCGAGGCCAAGGCCAAGCAGGAGCGCGAGGCCCGCGAGCGGGCCATGGTCAACGGCCAGGCCCGGTCCCGCCCCAAGCCCAAGGTGCGCAACGGCCCTTCGATAATGGCGGGGGCGGGCGAGGCCGTGCACACCGGCAAGATCTTCTGCCGGAGCTGCAAGAGCATCCAGTGGCTGCCCGCGGAGTGGCGCGAGGCGCTCACCACGACCGACTTCTACTGCTCGGTCTGCGACAAGATCATCCTGTCGCGCTGACCCTTTTCTGCTCCGGCACATCTAAGTGTGCTGAACAGATAGAAGTCATAGGCATAAAGCGACGTCGCATATTAAGCAACAACTAGATGTCTGTGACACTATCGCCATGCCCGTTTGGTGGCCTACTATCGCCACGTCAGTTTTGGAACCGACCGTTCTCTCTCTAGGAGCCGACGCGTGGTCTGGTGGTGGATCGGAAACATCCTGCTCATCGGGGTCGTGGCCCCGGCCGTTGTGTACTTCCTCAACAAGGTCTGGCGGCCCATCAAGGAGATCGACGCCTACGTTCAGGACATCTTGGAGCACGGCGTGCTCCTGACGGGCACGCTCGACTGCGTGCCCAACCTGATCCGCACGTGCGAGCTGTCGGGCACGGCCCGGCTCAACGTCACGCGCTACGGCCTCGCCTTGGCCCGCCTCCTGCCCGTCGAGGAGGACTGACCGGCCCGGCGCCGTCGTCCGGCATCACAAGCAAGTCATGAGAACTCAGGTCATGGGAACAAGGGGGAACTCAGGTTGTCTGTAGCGTCGATCGTCCTCTTCATCGGGATCGCGGTAGCGGTGGCGATCATCGCCCTCTACCTGATCGCCGTCGCCTGGACCCTCAACCGGGTCACCTTCACCCTGGGCACGGTGATCGTGGGCGTGAAGTCCATCTGCAAGCAGGTCGAGCCCGTCCCCAAGTACGTGGGCATCATCCTCAACGACGTCATGGCCATCGACCAGGCGGCCAAGCAGCTCCTGGCCTGGGGCCTCGAGCCCGAGGACATGATCGTCGACCCTCGGATCGCCAAGATGACCCTGCAACTGCAGGATGTCGACGACGACGAGGAAGCAGCCGGTACGCAGCCGGGCTCGAGCGGGTTCCGCCGGGCCTGGGCAGAGCAGCACGGGTAGGTCACGATGGCCGACGAAGAACAAGCATGGGCCGAGATGGCGGCGCAAGGGGGCGGTGGCACGACCACGATGTCCCCACCGACGACGTCCCCACCGGCGATGCCCCCGCCCAGTTCACCCCCGCCTGAGCAGGCCCAGGCCCAGGCGGCCCCGGTCCAGCCCGAGAGCGGCAAGCGGCGCAAGAAGGAGAAGGCCCCCAAAGCCCCCAAAGAGGCGCGGGCGCGGGCTCCCCGGAGCTCGGGAGGACCGATGGCCGAGGACAAGGACTGGGTCCTGAGCCTCAGCGAGGACGGCCCCAGCCGCCAGGAGCTCGAGCAGATGGCGGCCGCCGAGCTGTTCGCCGCGCTGGCCCCGTCCTACGACCTGCTCCACGCCGAGGTGCCCGACGCGGCGTCGCCCGACGACGCCGTCCGCAAGATCGAGAGCAAGCTGGGGCCGGCCCCGTCGGACACCGACGCCGACTTGCCCTCGCACCCGATCTGGCAGGGCGATGCCCTCGTCTACCAGCAGCTCAAGCGCCACTATGGGAGGCCCCACCAGGGCTCGTCGTTCAAGCGCTCCTGGTACCCCCTCAGCGGGGGCTGAGGCCGGCCCCGCTTTCGCGCCTTATAAGATCACCATCCCGCGGCAGAGTGCCGCCTAATAGGGGGTGATCGACGAGTGGCCAAGTTCACGTGGACGTCCGAAAGCGTCGTGGAGCTGAATGCCGATTCGAGCGTGCATCCGATCCACGGGGAGATCAGAAATCTCCGCGGTGAGGCCAATGTCGACGTGGTCGACGGCAAGCTGGCTCCGGGCCCTGGCGCATCCGCCTGGATCGAGGCCGACGTCGACCAACTCGGCACGGGCAAGAAGCTCGAGGACATGGCGCTGCGCAAGCAGATCGACGCCAAGAAGTACCCCAACGTGCGCTACGAGCTGCGCAGCGTGGAGGGCGGCCCCGACAGCTTCAAGGTAGCCGGGGCCTTCACCTTCCACGGAGTGAGCCAGGACTTCGTCGAGGAGGTCCAGGCGTCGCTCAACGGCGGCCGCCTGCAGGTCGAGGCCGAGCACACCTTCGACATCCGCGACTTCGGGGTCCAGCCGTTCAAGGTCCCGGTGATCAACCTGCAGATCAAGCCCGAGGTCAAGCTGGTGGTACGCCTCGTCGGCACCGAGTCGGCCGGCGGCGGGGGCTGGGGCTAGCCCCGGCCTGCGGTTCCGGCGCACCGGGCGGTGCCATTGGCCCGCCCGGTGCGTCTGCTTTCGTGTATTCTCATGTAGGTGAGAGCAGTGATGGTCATGGTCCCACCTGACCTCCTAGAAGAGCGGCGGCGCACAGGCGCCGACCGCTGGGACGAGATGTGGGACGGGGTGCTCCATATGGTGCCGGCACCGAGCGGGCCCCACCAGCGGTTCACGACCAGGCTGGCGGCAGTGCTGGGCCCGGCGGCCGAGGGCCGGGGCCTGACTTTCTCCCACGGGACCGAGCTCTACCGGCCCGGGGTGGGCCGCCCCGACCACCGCATCCCCGACTTGGCCGCCTACCGGCGCGAGCACGCCACCGAGCGGGGGATCGAGGGCCGGGCCGAGCTGGTGGTCGAGGTCCGCTCACCTGGCGACGAGACCTACGACAAGTTCGGCTTCTACGCCGAGATGGGCGTGGATGAGGTCCTGGTCGTCGACCCGGCCACGTGCGTTGCCGAGATGTTCGTCCTCGAGGGCGCCTCCCTGGTCACCGGGCCACTGCGCTGCGAGGTGCTGGGCTTGACGTTCGCCTCGGCCGCCACCCCCGCCGGCCCCGTCCTGCGGGTGACCGGCGCCGACGGAGCGGTCACCGAGGTCCACGGCCGGCCCTGACCTGACCAGGCCAGGGGGCTTCAGGTCGAGGCGGCGGCGATGGCGGCCTGGCCCACGCTGACGCCGCCGTCGTTGGGGGGCAGGCGGCGATGGACGAGGGGGGTGAGCCCGGCTTCGGTGAGCCCGCCGGCCACGACGGCGGTCAGGCGGGCGTTCTGGAACACGCCGCCCGACAGGGCGACGGTGCCCAGCCCGTGGGCCCTGCTCAGCCGGGTACAGGCGGCCACCACCGCTTCCCCCAGGGCCCGGTGGAAGCCGGCGGCGATGAGCGGGAGCGCCGTCCCCCGGTCGCGCTCGGCCACGACCCGGGCCAGCAGGGGGGAGGGGTCGATGCGCACCAGGTCGCCGTCGTGCACCTCGACCGGCCAACCCGCCGGTGCCTCGGCCACGGGCACCGTCGTGGCCAGCGCTTCGAGGGCGATGGCCGCCTGGGCCTCGTAGGTCACCCGGGGGTGGAGGCCCAGCAGGGCGGCCACCGCGTCGAACAGCCGGCCCGCGCTGGTCGTGAGCAAGGCGTCGGGTTTCTCGGCCAGGGCCAGGACGGCCCGCCAGCGGTCGTCGACGGCCCGGCCGAACCGCTCGGCCTCGTCGCGACCCAGGGCGTGGTCGGCCCACACGGTGGCCATGCGCCACGGCTCGCGCACCGCCAGGTTGCCGCTCACCAGGGGCACCGGCTCGAGGTGGCCCACCCGCTGGAAACCCCGCAGGTCGGCCACCAGGAGCTCGCCGCCCCAGATGGTGCCGTCGGTGCCCATGCCCAGCCCGTCGAAGGCCACCCCGAGCACGGGCTCCCCCGGGGCACGGCCGTGCTCGGCCAGGCAGGCGGCGATGTGGGCGTGGTGGTGCTGCACCCCCAGCAGGGCCACGTCGTCGAGGTCGGTGGCGAACTTGGTCGAGAGGTATTCGGGGTGCAGGTCGTGGGCCACGACCTCGGGGGTCACGCCCGTCAGGTGGCACAGGTGGCCGACGGCCTGGAGGAACGACCGGTAGGCGGCCAGGTGCTCGAGGTCGCCGATGTGATGGCTGGCCACCACGTTGTCGCCCTTGGCCACGGCTACCGTGTTCTTCAGCTCCGCCCCCACGGCCAGGACGTGGCGGGACGTGGCCTGGCGCAGGCGTACGGGCTCGGGGGCGTAGCCCCTCGAGCGCCGGACCATCTGCACGAAGCCCTCGGGCTCACCAGCGGGGCCCTCGGGACCCATGGGCACGTCTCGTACGACCGAGTCGTCGCAGCGGATGTGGATGGCCCGGTCGTGGGTGAGGGCCCCGTCGACCAGCGGACCGAGGCGCTCGCGAGCGTCGGGATCCTCGTGGGCGATGGGCTCGTCGGACAGGTTGCCGCTGGTCATGACCAGGGGCCGCCCCACCTGGGCCAGCAGCAGGTGGTGCAGGGGCGTGTAGGGCAGCATCAGGCCCAGCTCGGGTAGGCCGGGTGCCACCCCGGCGGCCACGGCCGCACCCGGGCGCCGGGGGGCGAGCACGATCGGGCGCCTCACCGAAGCCAAGGTTTGCGCGGCTGCCGGCGATAGCTGGCACAGGGCGCGGGCGGCCTCCAGGTCGGGGACCATGACGGCGAAGGGCTTGTCGTCGCGGGCCTTGCGCGTGCGCAGGTCGGCCACGGCCCGCTCGCTGGTGGCGTCGCACGCCAGGTGGTAGCCGCCCAGTCCCTTCACGGCCAGCACCCGGCCCGCGACCAGGTCGGCGGCCGCCCCGGCCAGGGCCTGGTCGCCGTGGAGGTCGCCGTAGGAGAGGTGGGGCCCGCACGCCGGGCAGGCCACCGGTTCGGCGTGGAACCGCCGGTCGGCCGGGTCCTCGTACTCCCGGCGGCAGTCGGCGCACATGGCGAAGGGCGCCATGGTGGTCGCCGCCCGGTCGTAGGGGATGGACTCGATGATCGTGTAGCGGGGCCCGCAGTTCGTGCAGTTGACGAACGGGTAGCGGTAGCGGCGGTCGGCCGGGTCGGCCATCTCGGCCAGGCAGTCGTCGCACGTCGCCACGTCGGCGGGCACGGCCACCGCGGGTGCCCCCCCGGACCGGCTGTCGACGATGCGGAACCCGGGCCCGGTGCCCACACCGGCGACGTCAGTGGCTTCCAGTGACTCGACGAGGGCCAGCGGGGGAGCCTCGGCCACGATCCGCCGGGCCAGCGCGTCGAGGGCCTCGGGCGGCCCGGAGGCCTCGATCAGTACGCCCAGGCTGTCGTTGGAGACCTCGCCGACAAGGCCGAGCTCGATGGCCAGGCGGTAGACGAAGGGGCGGAACCCGACGCCTTGGACGGTGCCGGTGACGCGGAACCGGCGGGACGTCAGCAGATGCGGGGCAGGGGGTCGCCCACCAGCATGTCCACGATGCGGTTGCCCCCGAAGTGGGTGTTGAGGATCACGATGCCGGGCGGGTCGTCGCGGATCTCGCCGATGACCGCGGCGTCGGCCCCCACCGGGTGGGCGCGCATGGCGGCCAGCGCGGCGTCGGCCTCCCCGGGCGGCACGACGGCCACCAGGCGGCCTTCGTTGGCCACGTAGAGGGGGTCGATGCCCAGGATCTCGCACGCCCCGTTGACGATGTTGCGCACGGGGATGGCCGACTCCTGGAGCACGACCGACACCTCGGCGGCCCGGGCCAGCTCGTTGCAGACGGTGGCCACGCCCCCCCGGGTCGGGTCGCGCAGGAACCGGGTGTTGGGCGCAGCCGCCAGCAGGGTCTCGACCAGGCCGTTGAGGGGAGCGGTGTCCGAGGGGATGTCGGCCTCCAGGGCCAGGTCGCCACGGGCGATGAGAACGGCCACCCCGTGGTCGCCGATCTTGCCCGACACCAGGACCTTGTCCCCGGGCTGGACCAGCGACGGGTCGAGGCGTACGCCCTCGGGGATCAGGCCGACGCCCGCGGTGTTGATGTACACCCCGTCGCCCGCCCCCTTGTTGACCACCTTGGTGTCCCCGGTCACGATCTCGACGCCTGCGGCCACGGCCGCCTCGCGCATGTCGGCCACGATGTCGCGCAGCTCCTCTATGGAGAAGCCGTCTTCGAGGATGAACCCGGCCGACAGCCACTGGGGCCGGGCTCCCATCATCGACAGGTCGTTTACCGTGCCGTGGACCGCCAGGTGGCCGATGGAGCCCCCCGGGAACCGGGCCGGCTTGACCACGTAGGAGTCGGTGGAGAAGGCCAGGCGCTCGCCCGAGGGCAGGGTGAGCACGGCCCCGTCGGCCATCGTCTCCAGCGTGGGGTTGCGGAACGCCTCCAGGAACACGGCGTCGATGAGGGCGGCCGACGCCTTGCCCCCGGCCCCGTGGGCCGAGTTGATGAAGTCGTCGCGCAGCTTGGGACGCCGCCGCCGGAAGGCCTCGATGCGCTCCAGGACTATGTCTTCCGGAGCCACCCCGTCTTCCGGAGCCACCCCGTCTTCCGGAGCCACCCTGTCGTGGCCCGTGCCGTCAGCGTCCCCCGAGCCGTCCCCCCCGTCGGCCATCGGGGGCTAACCGACCTTGACGGGGATCGTCGCCTGCTTGGTGAAGCGGCCGTAGTTGTAATAAGCGGCGCACGCGCCCTCGGAGGAGACCATGCAGGTGCCGATGGGGGTCTCAGGGGTGCAGGCCGTGCCGAACACCTTGCACTCCCACGGCTTGATGACGCCCTTGAGGACCTCGCCGCACTGGCACGCCTTGGGGTCGGCCACCCGCACGCCCGGCACCTCGAACTTCAGCTCGGCGTCGAAGGCGGCGTAGCTCTCACGCAGCTTGAGGGCCGACTGGGAGATGAAGCCCAGGCCCCGCCACTCGAAGTGGGGGCGCAGCTCGAAGACCTCGCGGATGACCCCGAGGGCCTTGGGGTTGCCGGCATCGACGACGGCCCGGGTGTACTGGTTCTCGACCTCGCACCGGCCCTCGTCGATCTGGCGGCACAGCATGACGATGGCCTGGAGGATGTCGAGGGGCTCGAACCCGGCGGTGACCAGCGGCTTGCCGTAGACCCCGGGCACGAACCGGTAGGGGTGGTTGCCGATCACGGTGGAGACGTGGCCTGGGCCCAGGAAGCCGTCGAGGCGCAGGTCGGGCGACTCCAAGATGGCCTTGAGGGGCGGCACGATCGTGACGTGGTTGCAGAAGACCGAGAAGTTGCGCACGCCCTTCTCCTTGGCCTTGAGCAGGGTCACGGCCGTGGACGGGGCCGTGGTCTCGAAGCCGACGGCGAAGAACACGACCTCGCGGTCGGGGTTGGCCATGGCGATGCGCAGGGCGTCGAGGGGGGAGTAGACCATGCGCACGTCGGCGCCCTGGGCCTTGGCCTCGAGCAGGTTCTCGGAACCGCCCGGCACCCTCATCATGTCGCCGAACGACGTGAAGATCGTGCCCGGGGTCTTGGCCACGGCGATGGCGTCGTCGACCCGGCCCATGGGGATGACGCACACCGGGCACCCGGGCCCGTGGACGAGCTCGACCGAGGGGGGCAGCACGTTCTCGATGCCGTGCTTGTAGATGGTGTGGGTGTGGCCACCGCACACCTCCATGAACTTCAGGTGATGGCCCTTGGCCTCGGCGATGGAACCGGCCACCCGGTCGATCTCGGCCACGCACGCCCGCGCCGCGACCGGGTCGCGGTACTCGTCGACGAACCTCACGATGCCACCTGTGCGGCGCCTGCGCCGGGTGCCACCTGTGCGGCCCCTGCGCCGGGTGCCACCTGTTCGGAAGCCCCCGGGGCGGCCTTGCCGGCGGCATGGAACTCGGTTGGGTCGGTGCCGCTGGACGCGAACTGGGCCAGCTCGTCGTCGTAGAGGCTCCCGAGGTCCTTGATGAAGGCCAGGGTGCGGGCCGCCTCCTCCTCGTCGATACGGGACATCGCGAACCCGACGTGGATCAGGACCCAGTCTCCGATCTTGATGCCGCCGGCTTCACCCTCGACGAGGTGGATGTTGATCTCGCGCCTGACACCGTCGACGTCTGCGATCGCACGGTGCTCGGCGAGGTCAACGATCTCGACGAGCTTTCCGGGGATACCGAGACACATACGCGCACCTCATTCGTTCGGGACCGGGGCCGCCGCTGGCTTTCAACTCATTCTCGCACCCCGGCGGGGTTAGTGAGCACTCGACTTGGCGGGCAGCTCGTCGTAGCGGTCGAGCAGGCTGACCAGGATCTCGCGAACGTCCCGCAGGGAGCCGACCGACACCTCCAGGGCAGCGGCCCCTTCGTCGGTGAGCACGTAGGTGCGCCGGGCCGGGCCAGCCTGGGAAGGCTCCCACCACGAGCTGACCAGCTCCTCCTTCTCCATCGACCGTAGGTAGCGGTAGAGACCGCCGGGTTCGGCGCCCTTGATCCCCATGTTGCGGACGTGCTCGAGCAGCTCGTAGCCGTGGGACGGGCCCTCGGCCAGCAGCAGCAGCAGGCAGGGCTTGAGGTAGTGGCGGGGCAGGGCACCGTTGGTGTCCCGGCTGGTTGCGGGGCTCATGGGTTGCGGCTCTTCCTCTCTGTGGGGGTCGGCCGTTCTTTCTGGGAGGAGCACGCCTGGGCCTCCTCGTCGGACATCTGGCACCAGCACTCCGGGCTGCACTGGCCGTGGACGGGCTTGAGCAGGTCGCTGAAGGCGCAGAGGTACTCCTCCTCGCCCTCGACCAGCCCCTGCTCGGACAGGGCGAACCAATCGCCGTCTCTCACCACCAGACCGTCCTCGACCAGGTTCTCGAGGTAACCGAGCCCCACCTTGGCGTCCAGGCCCAGGTAACGCCGCAGCATCGGGGCGTCGACCAGGTCACCGAAGCCCTCGCCCCGCAGCCAGTACATGAGCCGCAGGATCTCGCTTCGCCAGTAGAGGGCCCGCAGGCCCTCGGACTTGGGTGAGTAAGTGCTCATTCGCAAGGTGGCCGGTGGATAGAGACAGGATACATCTACCGGAGGGGTCCCCGGCATGACTTTCCCGCGACTTCGCCGACCGCCACCTGGCCTGGGGCCGCCGTCGGGCTATCCGCCGATCAGTCGCTCAGGGCGGTAACCCGGTCGGCGACCTTGGCCACGGCCGAGATGAACGGGTCGCTGGGCTCGTAGTCGAGCACCGGGACCCCCTCCTTGTCGGCGTTGATGGCGGCCTCGCTCCACGGTAGCTCGCCGTCGAGGTTGAGCCCGACCATCTCGCAGTACTCCCGGATGGCCTCGGCGTCGCGGGCGTTGCGCAGCTTGTTGGCCACCACGGCCACCCGGCGGATGGGAAGCTCGGCGGCCAGGGCAGCCATGCGCTTGGCTGTCTCGTAGGACCGGTAATAAGGCTCGACGATCAGGAACAGGGCGTCGACGTTGCGGGTGGTGCCCCGGCTCAGGTGCTCGGGCGAGGCCTCGAGGTCGAGCACGGTCACCGAGTCCTCCCGGTCGGCGATGTCGTTCATCAGCCCGGCCACGGTGGCGTGGGACGTGCACAGGCAGCCCTCGTCGGCGTGCTTGGGCAGGCACATCATCAGCACCCGCACCTGGTCGGGAGCGGGGATCGAGTGATCGGCCAGCACCTTGTCGATCGGGTCCTTGAGGGCGGGGCCCCCCATCCTGCGCGAGACCAAGGTTATGGGCAGGGGCTGCTGGGACTCGGCCAGCTCTCTGTCGACCCCCAGGGCGACGGCCACGTTGGGGTTGCTGTCGCCGTCGATCACGATCACGTCGCGGCCCTGGCGGGCCAGCAGCCTCGACAGGGTGGCCGAGAACGTGGTCTTGCCGGCACCGCCTTTGCCCGCCACTGCGATTCGGAGAGAGCTCATGTGTTCACCAGCGTACGCGCCGGGGCGGATTGTTCCCGCCCGCGGGGCGTGGTCGCTATGACAGGGACTGCTCGACCGGCACTGTGTCGACGATGCGGTCGTAGCGGTCGAGGTAGGTGGTCAGGTAACGCCGGCCCTCGCGCAGGGCGCCGGCCCAGGCGTGAAGCCAGTCGATGCCGTCCTCGGTGAGGCGGTAGCTACGGCGCGCCGGCCCGGCCGACGAGTGCTCCCACCACGACTCGACCAGCCCGTCCTTCTCCATCACCCGCAGGGCCCTGTAGAGCCCGCCCGGGTCGACGTTGCGCAGGCCGAGGTGGCCGATCTGCTCGAGCAGGTCGTAGCCGTGGGCCGGCGTCTCGGCGATCAGCAGCAACAGGCTGGCCCGTAGGTAGTTGCGGGGCAGACCACCCTGGGCCTCGTCGTTGCTGAGTTTCATCGGCTGGCCTCCTGGGAGAGCTCGAACGCTGGACAACCCTCGGTGCAGTCGCTGTCGACTCCCTCAGGGGGGAAGCAGTGCGGGCAGTCGGGCCCGCATTCTCCGTGAGCCTGGTTGGTCAGGTCGTCGAAAGCGATCGCGAACTCCAACCCAGCTTCGCGCTTGCCGAGCTCGGACAGGGTGTAAAGATCGCCGATCCGGTCGATGAGGCCCTCTTCGACGAGCTGGTCGAGGTAGTCGATACCTACTTCGGCATCGACGCCCAGGAAGCGCTCGATGAGGCCGGCGTCGACCTCCTCGCCGAAGCCCTCGCCCCGGAGCCAGTACATGACCTGGAGGATCTCGCTCCGCCAGAACATGGACTTCAGAGCGCCGCAGTGCGGTGCGTCCAGCGTCTCGCTCACCAGCGAACCTCCCCTCGGGATTTGCCCACCCGGCGCTACACTGCTACCTGACGGGCGGGCCAGATAGGTGTAGTCTACCTCTAGTTTCGACCCAAAAGGGGGGGTCTGACCAAGATGGCGACCGGAAGTGCGGGCAAGGGTTCTGGGCAGTCGACCACTCGGCGTCTTCCTAAGGACACTCGGGGTAAGGTTAGCGGAGGCGAGGCGGCTGGGCTCGACATAGCCGGGTCGGCCGGGTCGGCCACGGGCAGCTCCATCATGCCCGCCGGCGGGGGCTACCTCGACTGGCGCCAGAACCCGCTCGACCCCATGGCCCCCATCGGGGTGCGTTCGCGTGCGGTAGAGCCCGACACGTCCAAGGTCCGCCTGGGCCCGCTGGAGAAGATCTACCTGATCTGGATGGTGGGCGGCTCGTGCGACGGGTGCTCGGTGGCGGCCACCGGGGCCACCCACCCCCGGCTCGAGCACCTGCTGGCCGGCATCATCCCCGGCCTGCCCAGGGTCGAGCTCATCCACACGGTCGTGTCCGTCGAGTGCGGCGCGGAGTGGACCCACAACCTGTTCATGGCCGAGCGGGGCGAGCTCGACGCCCCCTACCTGGTCT
>JBFMCT010000028.1 GCA_040754375.1 Actinomycetota bacterium | reverse complement strand
AAGCACGGCCAAGGGCACCGGCGCGGCTGGGCCGGGTCGGGCTGGGCGTGCCGGCAAGGCCACGGGAGCGGGCTCGCGAGCGAGGGCCAGCGCGACCGGCGACACAGGGGGACGGAGGGGCCCGGTCATCACCGCCGGGCGGCCTACGTGGTCGAGCGCGCCGGCCGCCGTCCGGCTAGCCGCGGCGGCCACGCCGGCGCCGTCGGGCCCCCGGGGGGCAAGCTCGCAGCCGGCCAGCACCGCGGCCTCGTCTACCCGCAAGATCGGGACCGATGGTACGAAGTTGGCCTCTACCGTCCGTTCTGGTTTCAGCCGGCCCACCCCGCCGGCCCGCCGTCCTTCTCCCGCGTCCTCGGGGGCGACGCCCACGTCTGGCCCGCGCCGGCCGCCGCCATCCACGGGTGGGCCCGGGGTGCAGGCCCCCGGGCGCCGGGCACCGGGCCAGAGCGGGCCCCGGCCGCCGGTCGCACCCCGTGGTGCTCCCGCCCGTCCGGCCCCCCCGGCCTCCCGTCCAGCGCCCCCTCGCCCCGCACCCTCGCCAGCGCGGTCCGGGGCCGACCGTCCTGAGCCTTCCCCCGAAAGGCCCCCGATCGCCCTCGGTCCTGACCACGGGCCATCCCGAACCTCGTCGGCGTCCGGCGTGCCCCGGCGCCAGACTCCCCGGCCCGTCAGCCGGCCCGCCCGCCCGCAACCGCCGGCGGTGGAAGAGCTGTCGGCGGCCGACCGGGTATTCGGTGTAGAGCCGGATATCGAGCCTCCCCAGGCCAGGTCAGCCCGGCCGCCCGAGCCCGAGCCCGAGCCCGAGTTCGAGCCCGAGCGCGCGCCGCGGGCGGCGGCCGAGCCCGACGCCGCGCCCAAGGTGGGCGGGGGGCGCCGCTTCGGGCTGATCGCCGACCGGTTGGCGGGCGGGCGCGGGGCCCGTTCGCAGGCCGCGGACGTCGAGGCACCGGGCGGCCCGCCCCCCCGGTGGGACGAGCCCCCTGACGACGACTGGGACGACCGTCCGCCGGTACACGTAGAGCCGCCCTTTGGCCCGGTGGACGTGTCCGATGACCGACCGGCGACCGAAGGGGACGCCTTCGTCATCCGGCCCCGCATATCGGCCCGTCAGGCGTCAGAACTGGCCGATGGTGCCGACCGTCCCGCCCGGTTCCGGCCGCTGTTCGGGTCGGGCCCGTCATTGCCGCCCGTGTCCCCGGCCGGTCCGTAGTTGGCCGGTACCCTCGGCCCCCGACGTCGCCCGACCGGACAGGTGGCGCGGACCTCCGGAGAGCGGCTCCGGCGGGCGCGGCTGGCGTCGGGGGGCACCGCGCCACTGGTGCCGGGCCCCACTGCCTAGCGGGCGGGGGACGGCCCTGGCCCACCTTCTCGTCACCAACGACTTCCCCCCCAAGGTGGGCGGGATCCAGTCCTATCTGTGGGAGCTGTGGCGCCGGCTCCCCGCGGGCCGGGCCGCGGTCCTCACCACGCCTTACGCCGGGGACGCCGAGTTCGACCGGGGCCAGCCCTTCGCAGTGGAACGGTCCCGCACGCCCGTACTGCTCCCGGTGCCCGAGTTGCTGCGAACGGTCCGGCGGGCGGCCCGAGAGGCCGGGGCCGACTTCGTCGTCCTCGACCCCGCCCTGCCCCTGGGCTTGATCGGCCCCCGGCTCGGGCTGCCGTACGCGGTCGTGGTCCACGGGGCCGAGATCTCGGTCCCGGGGCGCCTGCCGGGGGGGCGGGCCGCATTGGCACACGTCCTGCGGGGGGCGAGCCTGGTGATCGCCGCCGGTGAGTTCGTCCTGGCCGAGGCGGTGAGGGCGGCCGGCCGTGACCTCCCGGCGGTGGTCGTGCCGCCCGGGGTCGACGTCGAGCGGTTCCGGCCCCTAGGCACTGCCGAGCGGGCCGAGGCCCGGCACGCCTTCGGACTGCCGCCGTCAGGCCCGCTGGTCGTGGCCGTCACCCGCCTGGTGCCCCGCAAGGGCATCGACGTCCTGGTGGCGGCCGCCTCCCTGCTGGCCCCCTCGTTACCCGACCTTACGGTGGCCGTGGGCGGGGGCGGGCGGGACCGCGACCGCCTCCACCGGTTGGTGGCCTCAACGAACGCCCCCGTGCGCCTCCTGGGCCGGGTGAGCGACGCCGACCTGCCTCGCCTGGTCGGTTGTGGCGACGTGTTCGCCATGCCCTGCCGGAACCGCTGGGCGGGACTGGAGCAGGAGGGCTTCGGCATCGTGTTCGTCGAGGCGGCCGCCTGCGGCGTCCCTCAGGTGGCGGGGGCCAGCGGAGGAGCGGGCGAGGCCGTGGCCCACGGCGTGACGGGGTACGTGGTGCGCCAGCCGAGCGACCCCGTGGGGGTGGCCGGCGCCCTGGACGCGCTGGTGGCGTCGGAGAGCCTACGGGCGACGATGGCGCAGGCCTCACGTCGCCGGGCCGTCGAGCAGTTCTCCTATGACCGGCTGGCCACCCGCCTCGACGACGCCCTGCAGGCCGTCCGGTGACGGCCGCGGCCACGAAGGGGTGGGGCCTCATCAGGGCGTCGTGGACGGGAACGGCCGTCTTCTCGGCCACCTCGGCGACCGCCGCCCTGGCCCCGGCGGACGGGGTCGATGCCGTTGCGTTCGGGGTGGCGGTGGTGATGTTCGGCGCCGGTTGCGTAGCCTTCGCCCTGGCCTACAGCCGGGTGTTGAGCCGCAGCCGCACCGAGCTGATCGGCGTGGCCCAGGTATACCTCCTCACCGCCGGCGTGGCTCCCGGGCCGGTCCGTCGTCATCTCCTGGGTGCCCTGACCGTCCAGGTGGTGGTGGCCATCGCAGCCGCCGCCATGCGTCCTTACAGCAGCTTGGCCGCAGGCACGTTGGCGCCCATGTTCGGGCTGGGCCTGTGCGGGATGTGGGCCGCTCGCTACGGGACGTTCCCGCCCCGGGCTGGCCCGCCCCGCAGACCGGGGCCGCGCCAAAGCGGTCCATAGGCGGCCGCCCGGCCGGTGACGGGGTGAGCGGGCTGGCTTAGCGGGCCCAGTCGGGCGGGGGCGGGAACGCCACCGACCCCACGAGACCCTTGAGCTCGTCGGGGAGGGCATCGAGGGGCAACTCGTAGCCGCCCGCCGAGTTCGTGACCGAACGGATGAGGCTGTTGTCGTCGATGAGGATCTTCTCGCCGAAGAACTCCTCGAAGACCGACTTCTTGGCCCCGATCGAGAACTGGCCGGTGAACGGGGCGTGGACCTCGAAGCCGGCCGTGGTCAGGCGGGACTTGGCCAGGCCGATGGCCCTCAGGTCCTCGGACAGGGGTATCCCGCTCTCGGGGGTGTCGGTCGTGCGCTGGTCCTTGGGCAGGATCGTCACCACGGCCGAGAGCGTCGGGTCTTCAGGGTCTTCCTCGGGCACGGCCTCAGACTAGTTCCTGCACCAGCGTTAGCTGGTCGGCCGCCGGCCGTGGTCCCCGATCACCCACGCGGTACCGAGGAGGTGGGGGTGCTGGCTACCATCGACTACCAATGGTCGACGGCTACGCGGTCCGCAGCCCGTTCCCGCCGATCGCCGACTACGCGTTCCTGTCCGACTGCGAGGTCTTCGCCTTGGTGTCGCCCGCGGGCAACGTCGAGTGGCTGTGCCTGCCCCGGCCTGACAGCCCCAGTGTCTTCGGGGCGGTGCTCGACCGAGGGGCGGGATCGTTCCGGCTGGGGCCCACGGAGGTCACGGTGCCGGTGGCCCGGCGCTACGTGCCCGGCACCCTGGTGCTGGAGACGACCTGGCAGACGAGCACGGGGTGGCTGATCGTGCGCGACGCGCTGTGCATCGGCGAGTGGTACCACGTCGACCGGCGGTCGGAGACCCACCGGCGGTCGCCGGACGACACCGAGCCCCGCCGTTGCCTGCTGCGCACCGTCCGGTGTGTGAGCGGCTCGGTCGAGGTGCAATTGCGGTGCGGGCCGGTGTTCGACTACGGCCGGAGCGAAGGACGGTGGGAGTACACGGGGCCGGGATACGGCCAGGCCCGGGTGGCACCTGAGGGCGGCGACCCTTCGATGCGCCTCGACACGAACCTGCGCATCGGTTTCGAGGGCAGGGAGGCCCAGGCCCGGAGCCGGCTGGTCGAGGGGGACGAAGTGTTCGTCGCCCTGTCGTGGTCGGACATCGACCCGCCGTCCACGTGGGAGGAGGCCAACCAGTGGATGTGGGGGACGGGGGAGCGCTGGCGCCAATGGCTCAGCCATGGCGCCTTCCCCGACCACCCGTGGCGCGCCCACCTCCAGCGCAGCGCCCTGACCCTTAAGGGCCTCAGCTACCAGCCCACCGGCGCCCTGACGGCGGCGGCCACCACGTCGTTGCCCGAGACGCCCGGAGGCGAGCGCAACTGGGACTACCGCTACTCCTGGGTCCGCGACTCGGCCTTCGCCCTGTGGGGCCTGTACACCCTGGGGTTCGAGTCCGAGGCCGACGACTTCTTCGCTTTCGTGGCCGACGTGTGCGAGGGCGCCGAGCTCCAGGTGCTCTACGGCGTCGGCGGCGAGCGCGACCTCACCGAAGCAGAGCTTGACCACCTCACCGGCTACGAGGGGGCCCGGCCGGTGCGCACCGGCAACGGGGCGTACGACCAGGACCAGCACGACATCTGGGGCGCCTTCTTGGACTCGGTGTACCTGCACACCCGGTCGCGCGACCACCTGCCCGAGCGGGTGTGGCCCCTGGTCGAACGATATGTGGCCAAGGCCATCGCCCACTGGCCCGAGCGGGACCGGGGTATCTGGGAGGTACGGGGCGAGCCCAAGCACTTCACCTCGTCGAAGCTGATGTGCTGGGTGGCCTGTGACCGGGGGGCCCGGCTGGCCCGCCTCCACAGCGACCCCGAACTGGCGGCGGAGTGGGCCAAGGCAGCCGACGAGATCCACGCCGACATCTGTGCCCGGGGCCTGGACGAGCGTGGGGTCTTCACCCAGCACTACGAGACCACGGCCCTCGACGCCTCGTTGTTGCTGATGCCGCTGGTGAGGTTCCTGCCTCCCGACGACGCCCGCCTACGGGCCACGGTCCTGGCCATCGCCGACGAGCTGACCGACGACGGCCTCGTGCTTCGTTACCGTGTCGACCAGACCGACGACGGCCTGCGGGGCGAGGAGTACACGTTCACGATCTGCTCGTTCTGGCTCGTCTCGGCCCTCTCCGAGATCGGCGAGCACGCCCGGGCACGAGCGTTGTGCGAGCGCCTGCTGGGCTACGCCAGCGACCTGCAGCTCTACGCCGAGGAGCTCGACCCCCGCACGGGGCGCCACTGGGGCAACTTTCCGCAGGCCTTCACCCACCTGGCCCTCATCAATGCCGTGATGCACGTGATCTCCACCGACGAGCAGCGCGAGGCCCGCTTCACCCCGGCCCGCGTGGCGACCCACTGAGCTATGTACGATCGGGACGAGTGACCACGATCAGCGAAGGCTCGGTCCGCGAGCTGGCGGGGTTCACCGCCGGCGCGGCTCCCGTAACGTCCCTGTACCTCGATGTCGACGGCCGGCGGTTCGTCCGGTCCCAGGACCTCTTGCCCCACCTCGACGCCCTCGTCCGGGCGGCCAAGGCCAAGGCGGGCGACAACGGCCTGTCGCGTGCCGCCCAGCAGTCGGTCGAGGCCGACCTGGCCCGCATGGCCGAGCACGTCAGGGGTGGGCTGCGCCGGTCCCACACCCGGGGGCTGGCCCTGTTCTCGTGCACGGCCGAGGGCCTCTGGAAGGTGTTCGAGCTGCCCAACCCGGTCCGCAACCGGGTGGTGGTCAACCACACGCCCTACGTGCGGGAGCTGGAAGGGGCGTTGGCCCGGGGCCAGCGGTTCGCCGTGCTCCTGGCCGACCGCCAGCGGGCCCGCCTCTTCCTGTTCGAGCTGGGCGCCTTGGTCGAGAAGACGGAGATGGAAGACCCGCTGCCCCGCCACGACGACGACGGCGGCGAGCTGACCCGCGACCAGCTGGCCGGGCAGGCAGCGGCCGCCGCCCACCGCCATCTGCGCCGGGCCGCGGGAGTGGCCTTCTCCGTCTTCCGCAGCCAGGGGTTCGACCACATGGTGATCGGCGCGCCCGACGAGATCGCCAACGCCCTCGAGCGCGAGCTGCACCCCTACCTGCAAGAGCGGATCGCGGCCCGGCTGTCGATCGCCGTGGGCGCGTCCGACGAGGAGATCTGCGACGCTGCGTTGGCGGTGGAAGCCGATGTCGAGCGGGGCCGCGAAGCCGCCCTCGTGGCCCGCTTGCGCGACGCCGTGGGCCGCGGCCGGAGCGGGGCCGCGGGCATCGAGGGCGTGCTGGAGGCCGTCGTGGCCCGCCGGGTCGACACCCTGCTCGTATCGGACACCTTCGAGGCCCCGGGCTGGAGGTGCCGTTCGTGCTCGTTCCTGGCCGGCCGGGGCCCGAAGTGCCCGGTGTGCGAGTCCACCATGGACAAGGTCGAGGACGTGGTCGAGGAGGCAGTCGAGGACGCGCTGGCCCAGTCCTGCCGGGTCGTCGTCTGCACGGCCAATGCCGACCTCGACGTGCTGGGCGGCATCGGCGCCCTTCTCCGCTACTAGGCGGTTCGGGAGTGGCCGCCTATGCCGCCGAGGAGGCTGGCACCGGTACGCGGTCGGTCACCGTCGGGCTCGACGTGGGGGGCACCAAGGTGCTGGGCGTGGCCATGGCCGGGGGCGAGGTGGTGGCCGAGGAGCGGGTGGCGACGCCGGCGCGGGGCGACGACCTGCTCGACGCGCTGGTTTCCCTCGTGGGCTCGCTGGGCCGAGCGGCCGCCGGGCGGGGCCCGGTGGGGGCCGTGGGGGTAGGAGTGCCCGGCCTCGTCGACCGTCGCGGGGTGCTGCGCTTCGCCCCCAACCTGCGAGGGGCGAGCGGGCTGGCTGTGGCCGAAGGGCTGGCGGCGCGGACCGCGGTGGCCGTCGAGGTCGACAACGACGCCACCTGCGCGGCGTGGGGGGAGCACGAGCTGGGGGCGGCCCGGGGGCTCGACGAGGTGGTGGTCGTGACGCTGGGCACCGGGATCGGCGGGGGGATCGTGACCGGCGGGCGGCTGTGGCGGGGGGCCAACGGGTTCGCGGGCGAGGTCGGCCACATGGTCGTCGACCCGGCCGGGCCGGCGTGCCCGTGCGGCCGCCGGGGCTGCTGGGAGCGGCTGGCCTCGGGCTCGGGCCTGGGCCGGCTGGCCCGGGAGGCGGCCGAGGCCGGGGTGGCCACCCGCATCGTCGAGCTGGCCGGGGGCAGCCCCGACGACGTGCGGGGCGAGCACGTGTCGGCCGCCCTGGCCGAGGACGACGCCGAAGCCGCCGAGGTCATGGGTGCCTTCGCCCGGTGGGTGGCCGTCGGGCTGGGCAACCTGGCCAACCTGCTCGACCCCCAGGCGTTCGTGATCGGCGGCGGGCTGGTCGGTTCGGGCGAGGCCCTGCTGGGGCCGGTGCGCAAGGCGTTCGCTGCCGAGGTGGAGGCGGCCGGCGTGCGGCCCGAGATCGACATCGTTGCCGCCACTTTGGGCGAGCGGGCCGGGGCCATCGGGGCCGCCTGCCTGGCCACCGGCAGCGGCCGGGGCTGAAGGGGAGGGCGGCTCGCCGTGCGGCTCGGGCTTACCCTTCCTCAGTTTCGCCACGAGGCCGGGCCGGCGCTGGCCGTGGCCCGGCAGGCCGAGCAGGCCGGGCTCGACGGCGTGTTCGTCTTCGACCACATGTGGCCCCTGGGCCAGCCCGAGCGCCCGGCCCTGCACGGGCCCACGCTGGCCGCCGCCTTGGCCGCCGCCACCAGCCGGGTCGTCGTCGGGACGCTGGTGGCCCGGGTAGGGCTCATACCCGACGCCGTGCTGGTCAAGTCCCTGGCCACGACGGCCAGCGTGGCCGGCCCGGGGCGGTTCATCGCCGGGCTGGGCACCGGGGACCGGGCCAACCGCGAGGAGAACCTGGCCTACGGCGTGCCCTTCGCGCCGGCGGCCGAGAGGCTGGCGTCGCTGGCCTGGTGCCTGCGAGCGCTGCGCGACCAGGGGGTGACCACGTGGGCCGGCGGCCTGTCATCGGCGCTGGTAGAGGTGGCCGCCCGGGAGGCCGACGCTTGGAACGGGTGGGGCATCGGCCTCGACAGGTTCACGGCGCTGGCCCGGGGGCTGCCGGCCGGCGTCGAGGCCACGTGGGCCGGCCAGGTGCTGGTGGGGAGGGACCGGGCCGAAGCCGAGGCCAAGCGGGAGCGCCTCGGCGACCGTCCCGGCCTGGTGTGGGGGACGCCCTCGGACCTGGCCGACCACTTGGCCGCGCTGGCCGCCGCCGGGGCCACGTGGGCGGTGTGCGCACCCCTCGACGTCGGGGCCGACGAGGCCGCTCCCGACCTGGTAGCGCAGGCTCTGGAGCTGTCCCAGGGCCGGTAGCCTGACGCCATGGAGTTCCGCCGGATCAACGCCCTGCCGCCTTATGTCTTCACGATCATCGACTCGTTGAAGGTCCAGGCTCGGCGAGCCGGCGAAGACGTGATCGACCTCGGGTTCGGCAACCCCGACATCCCCTCGCCCGACGTGGCCGTCGACAAGCTGGCCGAGGCGGCCCGTAACGCCCGCAACCACCGCTACTCGTCCAGCCGGGGCATCCCCAAGCTGCGGGCCGCGGCCGCATCGCTCTACGAGCGGCGCTTCGGGGTGCACCTCGACCCTGAGACCGAGGTGCTCAACGTCATCGGGGCCAAAGAGGGCCTGTCCCACCTGATGTGGGTGCTGCTCGACTCGGGCGACACCGCCCTGGTGCCCACGCCGTCCTACCCCATCCACCTCTACGCGCCCCTGTTCGCGGGGGCTGACGTGCGCCAGGTGCGCCTGGGCGACGGCGACGGCAACGGCGACGACGGCGACTTCCTCGACCGCATCACCGAGGCGTGGGAGAACGCCTGGCCCCGGCCCCGGGTCATCGTGCTGTCGTTCCCCCACAACCCCACCACGACGTGCGTCGACCTCGACTGGCTGGCCCGGATCGTGGAGTTCGCCCGGGAGCGCTCGGTCGTGCTGGTGCACGACTTCGCCTACTCCGACACGGCCTTCGACGGCTACTCGCCGCCTTCGATCCTCCAGGTCCCGGGGGCCAAGGACGTGGCCGTCGAGCTGTACACCCTGACCAAGTCGTTCTCGATGGCGGGCTGGCGGGTGGGCTTTCTGGTGGGCAACCCCCAGATCGTGGCCGCCCTGGCCAAGTTGAAGTCCTACCTCGACTACGGCACGTTCCAGCCCATCCAGATCGCGGCCATCGTGGCCATGAACGAGGCCTCCGACTACCCCAAGGAGGTCAACGAGATCTACTGGAGCCGGCGCGACGCCCTGTGCGACGGCCTGGAGCGCATCGGCTGGCACATCGAGCGGCCCAAGGCGACCATGTTCGCCTGGGCGCCCATCCCCGAGCCCTACCGGGCCATGGGGTCCATCGAGTTCGCGTCGTTCCTGGTCAAAGAGGCCAAGGTGGCCGTCGCCCCCGGTGTCGGCTTCGGCCCGAGTGGCGACGGCTTCGTGCGTTTCGCCCTCATCGAGAACGAGATGCGCATCGGCCAGGCGGTCCGCAACCTGCGCCGGGCGCTCGACAAGCTGTAGGGGCGTGGACGGGCCCGACGCAGCGCAGGAGCCCCAGGGCCAGACGCTCATGGTCATCTTCTCGCTGGGCGGGGTGCACATGGCGGGCCACGTCCGGCCCCGGGCCGTGCGCTGCCAGCCCGCGTTCGTCCCCCTCCAAGGCGAACCCCAGGTCGTGCTCGACCCCTTCCCGGAGAAGGGCCACAGGGGCACAGTCGAAGGGGGCCAGGTCCGCATCGGCCTCGGGGACGCCAGGCCGCTGGCCGCGGCCGCTCGGGGCGGGCGCTGGGATGACCTCGACCTGGCGGCCTTCGCCGCCCGCCAGCTCTGGGCGTGGGTCGCCCTACCCCTCGTGCTCGCCCGCCCCGAGGTGAGTGTGCGGGCCGCCGGCCACCGGCGCCTGGAGGTCACCGTGCCCGCCCAGTGGCCGGCCCCGCCCGGGCCCCACGTGCTCCATCTCGACGGCGACGACCTGGTCGTCCGCCACGAGGAGGCCGGAGGCCTCGTGCACGAGCTGATCGAGCACTGCGAGTTCTCGGGAGTACCGGTGGCCACTCGCCGCCGGACCCGAGGCCGGGGCGGGGTCACCGTGCTGTGGGCCGACGTGGTGGCGGCCGCCGTCCACCCGTCAGTCGCCCAGAAACCCCTCAACTGAGGGGCACCGGCGGCCGACAACCTTTCCATGGGCGTCAGACGCAAGCGCAAGGACGACGACGGCGGCACCGACCCGCTGCTGGCCCAGCTCGGTGAGTTCCGGTGCGGTGCCTGCAGCCGGCCCCTCCAGCTCGAACTGCTGGTATGCGCCGAGGTCGAGCGACGGGACGGGGCGGCCACCGGGTTCGTGGGGTTCGTCCACTACTGCGCCTGCTCGCCCGACGTGATGGTCGAGAGCCGGGCACTGGGGTCGTCCTATGCCTTCACCGCCCTGTTCGGCGGCCATCCCAAGCTGCCCTACCTGACCCCGTTCTGCCCCCAGACCGTGCCCGAGAACGACCCCGAGATGGCCCGCTGGGGCTGGGAGCTGGCCCAGGTGGCCGACGTCGGCGAGTTCCTGCTGTTCGCCGAGGACGCCGCCGCCCGGCGGCCCCGGGCCTGAAACGCCTCTTTCCCCCGCCCGAAACCCGCCGTTCATGGCCGGGCCGTAGCCTCAGGCCCGTGGAGACGTTCATCGTGCGGTTGTGGTTGCCCGACCGGCCCGGGGCCCTGGGGGCGGTGGCCAGCCGCATCGGAGCGGTGCGCGGCGACGTGGTGGGCATCGACATCCTCGAACGGGGCGCGGGCACGGCCATCGACGAGCTCGTCGTCCAGCTGCCCGATGCCTCGGTCGTGGGGTTGCTGGTGGCCGAGATCGGTGAGGTCGACGGCGTCGACGTGGAGCACGTGCGGCCTGCCCCAGACCGTCTCGACGCCCGCCTCGACGCCCTCGACGCGGCCGCCGTGCTGGTCGAGGCCACGACCACGACCGGTCTCGTCCACGAACTGGTGGCCCGGGCCTGCAGGGTCTTCGAGACCGAGTGGGCGGCCGCCGTGAACGTCGATGACCGGCTGCTGATGGCCGCCGAGGGGTCCCCCCCGCCCCCCGCCTGGCTGGCCGCCTTCGTGGCCGGCAGCCGGTCGTCGGCCCCCGTGGTGGCCGGGGACTGCGGCCCCGACGACGCCGCATGGGCCCAGCTCGACGGCACGCCCTACGCCCTGGTGCTGGGACGCAAAGGCCGTCCCTTCCGGGCCCGGGAGCGGCGCCAGGTCAACGCCCTGGCCCGCATCGCCGGCCTGCGGGCGCGCGAGATGGAGGGCCTGCGGCTGGCGGCACCCGCCTGAGCACCCGGCCCCACGGTCTGCGGGCGGCACACGGCTGGCTACGGTGGCACCCATGAGAGTCGGGATGCTGACCGGGGGAGGGGACTGCCCGGGGCTCAACGCCGTGATCCGGGCGGCCGTACGCAAGGGGGAGCGCCATTACGGCGATGACCTTGTCGGGTTCCTCGACGGCTGGAAGGGCGTCGTCGAGGGCCACACCATGGGGTTGGACGTGGAACGCTGCCGGGGGATCCTGCCCAAGGGGGGGACCATCTTGGGCACGTCGCGGACCAACCCCTACAAGATCGACGGTGCGGTGGAGCGAGCCCTCAAGACGCTGCGGTCCGAACGCATCGACGCCCTCATCGCCATCGGCGGCGAGGACACCCTGGGGGTGGCCGACAAGCTGGCGGGCGAGGGTGTGAGCGTGGTCGGGGTACCGAAGACCATCGACAACGACCTCTCCGCCACCGAGGTCACCTTCGGGTTCGATACCGCCGTGCAGATCGCGTCGGACGCCATCGACCGCCTGCACACGACGGCCGAGTCCCACGACCGGGTCATGGTCGTCGAGGTCATGGGCCGCCACGCCGGGTGGATCGCCACCCACGCGGGCGTGGCCGGCGGGGCCGCCGAGGTCCTGGTGCCCGAGGAGCCCTTCGACCTGGACGAGATCGCCGCCCGCCTCCGGCAACGCCACGACCGGGGCCGGTACGCGTCGATCGTGGTGGTGGCCGAGGGCGCCTCACCCCGGGCCGCCACGGCCGACGGGGCCGACGGGGCCAATGGCCAGGCCGCCGGGCTGGCCACCGTCGAGCCTGGGGTCGACCAGTTCGGCCACGTGCGCCTGGGCGGCATCGCCTACCACGTGGCCGCCGGCATCGAGGAGCGCACCGGGTTCGAGACCAGGGTGACCGTGCTGGGCCACATCCAGCGGGGCGGCACCCCCACGGCCTTCGACCGCATCCTGGCCACCCGGTTCGGGATCGCCGCCATAGACGCCGCCCACGAGGGGGCGTTCGGCCAGATGGTGGCCCTGCAGGCCGGCCAGATCGTGCGGGTGCCGCTGGCCGAGGCCGTCGGCACCATCAAGACGGTCGACGCCGGCCTCTATCACGGGGTGGCCAGGGTGTTCTCCGGGTGACCGGTGGCCCGGAGGGGCCCGACGAGAACTGGGGACACCCGGCGCGTGGAGGCGGGGGGCGACCGCGGGACGGTCGCCGCCCCGGGGGCGGGGGAGACCCTGACCTGCTGGCCACCGTAGGCCAGCGGGTGGTGGGGTTCGCCGCCGATGTCGCCCTGGCCGGGACCGTCCTGGTCACCCCGGGCATGCTGCTGGCGGGGACGTTGCGTCCCGGGGACATCGGCCCGGGCCCGGGCCGGGTGTTCGCCATCGCCGGCTTCCTGTTCCTGGCCGTCTACGAGGTCGTGCCCGTGGCCCTGTGGGGCCGGACCCCCGGCAAGGCCATCGTCGGCACCAAGATCGTGCGGGCCGCCGACGGGGGGCCGCCGGGGTGGCTGGCGGCGGTGCTGCGCTGGGCCCTGCCGGCCATCGCCTTCCAGTTGAGCGTGGTGGGCTGGGTCGTCGCCTTCGGCCTTCGGGCCTACCTGGCCCTCGACCCTTTGCACCGGGGGGCACACGACCACCTGGCGGGCACCTTGGTGGTCAAGGTCCCGGCCGAGGATCGGTAAGTTCTCTGCCGGGCTGGACAGGAGGAGCCGAGCGTGGGTGAAGCCGACAAGAGGTGGGCCGAGCAACTGGCCGAGTGGGAGATCCCCGCCGAGATCCGTGCCCAGGCGACATCCGACCCGTGGAAGCTGACGCCTCGCGTGCTGTCGGGGCCGGCGCCCGCCGGGGAGGCGCCACCTGACACGCCCGCCCGCCGCCTGGCCCTGGAGGCCCTGGGCGAGGGCGGCACCGTGCTCGACGTTGGCTGCGGCAGCGGTGGGGCCAGCCTCCACCTCGTCCCCCCGGCCACGTCGGTCACCGGGGTGGACGAGGGCGAGGACATGCTGGAGGCGTTCGCCGCCCAGGCCAAGGAGCGGGGGGCCCGCTACCGGCTGTACCCGGGGCGGTGGCCCGACGTGGCCCGGGCCGTACCGGTGGCCGACGTGGTCGTGTCCAACCACGTCCTCTACAACGTGCCCGACCTGGCCCCCTTCGTCATCGCTCTGACCAGCCACGCCCGCCGCACGGTCGTCGTCGAGATCTCGGCCCTCCACCCGGTGGCCGGCACCAACCCGCTGTGGAAGCACTTCTGGGGTGTGGACCGGCCCGAGGGCCCGACGGCCGAGGACGCCGTGGCCGTGCTGGAGGAGGCCGGCCTGCACCCTGTGGTCCAGCGCGACCGCCGCCCCGGTTGGCAGATGGCCGAGTCGCCCGAACGGGCCGCTTTCCTGACCCGGCGCCTGTGCCTGCCCCCCGACCGCCAAGGCGAGGTCGAGCAGTTCGTGGCCCAGATGGGCCCCCCTCCCGAGCGCGAAGTCGTCACCCTCTCCTGGGCCGGTGGGGCCCCCTCGGGCTGAAGGTCAGACGGGGCGAACGTACGGACGGCCGACCGGCGGGAGGGGGAGCGTAGGAGGGCGAGCATGGGGGCGGACGACCAGCCGGGTGCAGATCTCAGGAAGTGGCTCAAGCAGTGGCGGCACACGAACCGCCTGTCGCAGGCGGCCCTCGGCGAGGCCCTCGGCTATGACGCCAACTACATAGCCAAGATCGAGGGCGGTAGCCGCCCACCGACCCGGCAGTTCGTTGCCCGGCTCGCGCAGGTCGCCGGTAAGCCTGCCGATGCCCTGCTGCACGCCACCAGCAGCGACGTCGCCCGGCCGCCCCTTCCCGTCCCGCCCGACACCCTCGTCGGGCGGGGGGCCGAGCTCGGCTCCCTGGTCTCGGCGATGGAGGGCGCCGCCCGGCTGGTCACACTCGTCGGTCCGCCCGGGATCGGCAAGACCCGGCTGGCGTCGGAGGTCGCGAACCGTCTCGATCCCGCACTCGTCAACGGGGCCTGGTGGGTCTCGCTGCTCGACGTTGGCGAGGCGGGCGGTGTCGTCGGCCGGGTTTGTCGGGAGCTGGCCGTGTCCGCCACTGGCGGTTCGGACCAGGAGGATGCTCTGGTCCAGCGGCTCCGAGGCCAGCAGTCGCTCCTCGTGCTCGACAACTTCGAGCACGTGATCGAGGCCCGCTCGCTGGTCAGCCGGTTGTGCGCCACCGCCCCCGGCCTTCGGGTGCTGGTCACCAGCAGGGAGGCACTCGGCCTCGTGAACGAGCACGTCTTCCCTGTTCCGCTTCTCACGGTGCCCGACCTGAGCACCCATCGGTCCCTGGCTGAGATCGCCACCTCTACGGCGGTGGAGTTGTTCGTCTCCCGGGCGAAGATGGCCGACCCTCGGTTCGACCTGAACGAACGGAACTGCCTAGCCGTCGCCCAGATGTGCACGCTCGTCGACGGGCTACCGCTCGCCATCGTCCTGGCCGCGGGACGAGCTCCGTTCCACGGAGCGGCCACCCTTGCCCACCAGGCTGCCTCCCCGCTGAGGCTGGGCGAGGGTGCGCCCGCGGACTTGCCCGACCACCACCAGTCCCTGGCCAGTGCGATCGCGGCCAGCTGGGCCCTCCTCGACGAGGACGAGGCCCGGCTGCTGGACCGCCTGTCCGTCTTTGCCGGTGGCTTCGATGCCGAGGGCGCGTCGGCCGTCGGGGGCGGGGACGGCGTCCGCACCCTCGGGCTTCTGGCATCGCTTGCCGGCAAGAGCCTGATCGAGCACTGGCCTGACGATCGTGACCTGCCCCGCTTCGACATGCTGGCCAGCATCCGCTCCTATGCCGCCAACCGCCTGGCGATCGCGGGCGATGAACAGGTGGTCCGCGGCGCCCATGCCCGCTACTTCGCGGCGTTGGCGGGCCGGTGCGGGGCCGGGCTTACGGGTGTCAAGCAATCCGACTGCGTCGCGGAGCTGGCCCTCGAGGTGGCCAACATCCGGACGGCGTTCGACTGGGCGATCGAGCACGACCCGGCGATGGCACTCGACATCGCGGCCAGCACCTGGCGCTTCATGCTCATGCGGGACATCCCCACTGGCCGGCAATGGCTGGCCAAGGCCCTTGCGGGCTCAACGGGGCCAAGCCGGGCCAGAGCGGTGGCGTTGGCCGCAGCCGGGGCCCTCGCCTGGGTGACGGGCCACTACGACGAGGCCGAACAGGTGCTGGCGGCTGCGGCCGCGATGGCCGAACGCCTCGGGCTCCCCGATGTCGTGGCCTTGGCCCTGCTCAACCAGGGGGCGCTGGCCGAGCAACGCTCGCTGCTCGACGAGGCCGACCGCTGCTTCGCCGCGGCCGTGGCGCTGTACCACTCGATCGGGGACGACCGGGGCCGGGCGCAGGCCCTCATCGGCCGCGGCATGATCAGCCGCCATCGCGGCGAGGTCGACCAGGCGTGCCTCCACTGGACGGACGCGGCGCGGCTCCTGCGCGATGTCGGCGACCGGTTCAACCAGACCCTCGCGCTCAGCAACCTGGCGTGGGCCGCCGAGAAGGAAGGCCAGTACGAGGAGGCCCAGGAGTGGCTGGCGGGTTGCAGGCGGGCCCAGATCGCCCTCGGCGACGCCCGGGGCCTGGCGACGACGACGACCATGCTTGCCCGCCTGGCCTACAAGCGAGGGGCCACCGAGTCGGCCGAGGTCCTCGCCCTGGACGCGCTGGTTGCCTTCCAGCAACTCGGTGACCGCCCGTGGTCCGCCGCGACCCTGGTGATCCTGGCCGCGGCCTTCACTCGGGAGAAGAGGTGGCGGACTGCGCTGAAGCTCGTCGGCACAGCCGACGGGCTGTGGGAGGAGATGAGGGCGTCTCCCCGTCCTGACCAGGACGCCATGCGGTCCGACGTGCTGAGCGGCTGCGGCCGGCATGTGACCCCGGGGGAAGCCAGCCGTTCGTTGAACGCCGGCCGGGCGATGGACCTCACCGACGCCATCGACCTGGTCAGGCGAGAAGGTGCGGGCGGCGAGGCATAGCCCCGCGGCCCGCACCATCCGCTCGTCCTTCCCTAAGGGATACCCCTAGGGGCTATCAACCACAGGCACACCCTTCTGCCCAGGCCACACCGGTGACCACCACCGGGGCCAGGACCGAGACGATGAAGCCGGTGAGGAACTTCCGGCTCCGGCCGGGCTGTGCCATTCCCCTCTCGGGGATCTCCGTGGGGCTGTCGTGCCGCGGCTCGACCAACACGCTCTGGTTCATGGGCGCTCGCTTTCGCTGGGCGAGGAAGCAGGGCCAGGGCGCGCGATAGGCTCAGGAGTGCGAATCCGGGAGCCCACGCGCCGTGGGTCTTCCTCACGTACCGGTTGTCAAGTGCCGGTACGGGCGTGTGGACCACTTCCAGGTGAGCCACACGCGCCTAGCCGGCACCCCAGATGCTGACGGACGGCCAAGGCGCGGCCCAGGGGAGTACCCGCGGCTTACCGCCGAGGTCTTTGGTGCGTCGGTACGGGCCGATGCCCGGCTTCGGCGGAGTTCGTTCGCGGGGGCGGCAGGCGGCTAACGCGGGCCCCAACGCGCTGTCCCGCGTGGCCAGCCGAGACTTGCCGGGTGCCCGGTAGGGCTACTGCCCGGTTCTCACCGCGTGATCCTCTGGGCCCAGGAAGTCCGCGATCAGCCTGGCCACCTGCTGGTGGCGCTCGATCATCGGCCAGTGGGCTGCCCCGGCGACGAGCTCGAGCCGGCCGTCATCGAACAGGCCGGAGAGCCGCAGGGCATCGGAGGGGGGCGACAAGCGGTCGCCGTCGCCGTTGATCACCAGTACGGGGCCGGCCACCTGGTGGGCCGCTCCCGCGAGGTCGAAGCGGCCCGCGTTCCTGGCGGCGGCGAGGACCGCCGGGCGGCCGACACCCTCCAGGCAGTCCCGCAGAGGTTCGGACGCCAAGCGCCCCGGCCAGCGCAGGTACGGCCGGAGCGTGAGGTAGCGGAGGGCTCTCCAGCGGGCCACCTCGTCGAGCAGCCAGCCCGGTGCCGGGAACGCTCCCTGCACCACGACCGACACCAGTCGGAGGGCCCTCAATGGATGGCGTACGACGTGGCGGGCGCTGGCGTAGAGGTCGAGGACTCCGAGCAACGCCCCTCCGACGACGACCACCCGCACGACGCGCTCTGGCCGGGCCGTCGCCATTGCCAAGGCGACGAGGGCCCCCATCGAGTGGCCGACGACCGACAGGTGCCCGATGCCGAGGGCGTCGCAAGCCTCGATCACGGCGCTGGCCGCGGCGGGGGCGGTCAGGTCCCCGTCGAGGGGGTCGGAGCCGCCGAAACCCGGCAGGTCGAGCGCGACCACCCGGCGCCCCGCGGCCAGGGCCGGGGCCACCGCTGTCCAGAACCGCCACGTGTTGGCGATCCCGTGGAGCAGGATGCACGCTGGTTCCCCCGTGCCGCATTCGACATAGGTGATTCGCCGCCCGTCGAGAACGAGCTCCGTCGGGGCCAGGGCGTCGCGACCCTCCCGCCACGCCTCAGCCAGCCCCGTGCCGTAGCCGTCAGCCCCCAGAGGAGCCCCCCAGGGCCCCACCCTCGTTGGGGTTGCGGGCCTCCGCCCGGGCGACCTTCTCCCTGCGGGTCAGGGGCCAGTCGAGGTAGCGCTGGTGGGCCCACTCCCACAGAACGCTGTCGGGGAGCAGGTTGTCGCTCTTCGCCCCGGCCACAGGCGTCGACCGCAATAGCGGGCTCCGGCGCGTCGTCAGCTCCTTGACGACCTTCAGCTTGGTCTTGTCACGTCGCTCGTAGTAGGCCCCCGACTTGATCCCCAGCCGGTCCATGGCGTCCCTGGGCCTGCCCCCCGGGTTCTGGGCGAAGTCGCGCAGCCACTCGTCCTCGGCTTGGGTCAGGTCGAGGACGGCCGAGTAACTCCGCGGTGGGCGGAGACGGGGGTCGACCCAGAGGTAGACGCTTGGCATCGTGCATACCGTGTTGATGGCCTCCATGAGGTCGAGCAGGGAGTGTTCTTTCGAAACGATGGCGTCGACCAGGAAGCGGTCACCGAAGGGCTGGGAGGCCCGTCGCAGCAGGTCGCCCTCGACGCTCATCCACGCGCTCCAGAGCACGATCCGGACATCGGGGCGCTGGTTATGGACCAACTCGGCCAGCTCGAACCCGTGGGGGTAGTGGTCGGGATGGCTGAGGGCGAGATCGAGCACGGCCACCGAGAAGTCGACATCGTGGTTGACGATCAGTGAAGTCGCCTCCTCGGCAGTCTCAGCCTGGGCAACGACCGTGTACCGGTGGCGACCGTTGCCGTCGGTATAGGCCTCGAGGTGATCCACGACCATCTCGCGAGTCGTCTTCTGGTCCTCCACGACGAGCAGGCCGATCCGGTCGGCGCTCACTCGGGCTGCCTGGTCCACCAACCGCTCACCTCTGCTCCTCCAGTTGGGGCGTTCCCGACGCTGACATCGCCGCCCATGCTCCGGAACATCGCCTGAGCTATGGCCAGGCCATGACCGTTGACCAGCCCGGGCTCGCCGATGAAGCCTCTGCCGTTGTCCGAGACCGTTAGCCGGGCCACGTTGCCGGCACACGTGTACGTCACCTGGGCCTCGGTCGCATGGCCTCGCCGAACGGCGTTGTCGAAAGCGTTCTTCAGGAAGATGGGCACGGCGACCGCCTCGTGGGCCGCCAGGGACGCCTCCTGCGGGCTCGTGACCCGCACCGCTAGCGGGAACGGCTCGGCGGTGGCCGCGGCCAGGTCGGCTAGGCCCACGGCCCGCAGGGGTGGGACCTCGGCGGCCAGGGTCTCGGCCTTGGCGTCCACCAGGCGCCGGACCCCACTCGCTAGTTCAGGTGAGCCTGCGAAGTGCCGGCTGGCGACCGCCGCCAGCGAGTCGAGCAACGCGGTGTCCTCCTCGCGCCCGGACCGGACCATCCTGCGGTACTCCTCGTCCTGGTAGACCCGCCCGAACTCCTCCTTCTCCTTCTCGATCGTCTCAGAGGCGTCGTTGAGAAGCCGCACGATGATGTGGACGACGAGCCCGACCATGGCCGAGGACACCGAGTAGTTGAGGACCCTCTGGCCGGCGACCACACCGAGCCGGGTGAGCCGCTCCCCGTTGAGGCGTGCCCCGGCCAGGTAGAGGGTGGCACCCACCGCGAAGCCGGAGGCCATTGCTCGCGGTGCCGTGGCCACGGCCGGGCTGCCCGCGGCCCCCAGCAGCACCACCGGGGCCCACGCCTGCATGAAGAAGGCGGAATCGTCGGCATTCGACCGCCAGTAGGTCCGGCGGTCAGCGATGGCCGGGTACACCAGGTAGCGAGCGGCGGTCAGCACGCCATGGCGGGCCAACCAGGACCGGTCGGCGGCGAGCTCGGGCCGTCGCCGTAGCCGCCAGTAGACCCAGCCCGAGTGGGCGGAGTGGAGCGCCGCGGTGGCGAGCAGTTGGCGCTTGCGATGGTTGGGCCGGGCCACCAGCCCGACGACCGACCACGCCCAAGGTTCGAGGGCCATCATGAGCATCGGGCTCTGAACGGCCTGGTGGTAGATGCCGAGCGGTGCCCTGCTCCTAGGGCCGTTGGCCTTCACCGCACGCCCGCCTGAAGCGCAAGGCGCGCCGCCAGGACGGTTCGGCCAGCTTCGGCCGAACATGCCACAGCCGGCGGCCGGCCGGTCAGGTCGGAGAACGAGGTGGCGGCGAGGTTCAAGTCGAGGCTGCCCTGGCTGACCGACAACTCGACGGACAGAGGGCTCCCCGCTGACCTGGCCGCGGCCGTGAGCCACGAGACGGTGGCGTGGTCAGCCCCGCGGGTGAAGAGCAGGCCGTCAGCCGGGTCGAGGTTGGCGGACTGGGCCACGGTGCCCGGGCCCGGTTGGGGGGCACAGACGATCCGTAGCCGGAGGCAGTTGACGGTCACCGCACCGGCTTCTGGGCAGTGACGCCACCCGTCGGCCTCGGCTCGGGCCAGGTCGGCGACCAGGGGGGCCAGCCCGGCTTTCATCGCCATGGTCTCGGCCCAGCCCGCGAAGTCCACCAGGGCCCGGTTGACCAGGTGGTCATGCGTGTCCTGGCGGGCCTGCAGGGTCGCCCGGGCCTGGTTCTCGGCGGCCGCCAGGGCGTTGAGCTTCACAGCTGCGGCGTAGCCGTCGTCGACCGCCTGGCGCATCAGGGCGCTCAGCTGGGCGATGCACGAGAGGGCGATGACCGACCACGCCGCCTCGCGGAGGACGTAAGCCGCCCGCCTTCGTCCCCGCAGGCCCCACAACGACGAGAGGGCGACCTGCATGGCCACCGGGGCGGCGTAGGCGGCCAGGCGCTCACCTGGGCCCCGGGAGGAACCCAGTTGGACGGCCCACCCGAAGCTCAGCCCGAACTGGCTCATGGCTCGGTCAGCCTCGAATGCAGTCGCCGGGATGTGCTGGCGAAGGGCGTGTGCGGCCACCAGGTCGGTGGCCGCCGCCATTGAGATGAGCGCCTTGGTGACCGCCTGAGAGCCGCCCTTGTCGCAGTAGACCGATGCGAAGGCCACGACGTCGCGGAGGAGCAGGCAGCCGAACGGGCCTGCGGACCTCGGGTCTCTACGGAAGTGCTCGATGGCGGAGAAGGCATCAAGACCGAGGTGGTAGAGCCAGGCTGAGGCCGACGCGCTGCAGTTGCGGCTCCGCCAACTGTCGAGCAACGCGTCGCCGCCGGCGGGCGCCACTGTTTCGCGGGTTAGAGCCACCGGCAGAAGGTAGTGGTCGGAGGCGGGTTCACCCAGGCCCAATCGGCCGGCAAGCTGCCGCGCGTTCACGCGGGCGGCTGTGCCGGCCGGGGACCACCGTCGGTGAGCCCGGCGCGTCCGACGAGGACTTCGCGCCCCACGAGGGCGGACTGGTCGACCGTGAGGCCCAGGCCCGGCGCCCGGCGGTACGGGGCGGCGCCTACGTGCAGCTCCCCCCGGCGGCCGAACATCACGACCGGGGATACGAGGTCGCGGTGCAGCAGCTTCGTGCCGAACGCTCCCTCCTGGCCGACCAGGCCGTCACCGGCGTGGGCGGCGACGGTCAGGGCGGCCCGGCTGAGGATGCTCGTCTCGCCCACGTGGGCACCCACGATGACACCCATGCCGATCGCACGGGCCGCTTCCACGGCGGCCAGTGAACGCAGCAGGCCCCCCATCTTGGAGACGCGGCAGTTGAGCGCCCAGCTCCCGGCGGGCCCGGGTAGGCGGGCGAGCTGGTCACCCCGCAAGGCGCTCTCGTCGATCACCACCGGGGCCCCGAGGGCGGCGGCCACGGCCGCGAACCCGGCGAGGTCGTTGGCCGCCAGGGGCTCCTCGATGGCGGTGAAGGGAAAGTCGAGGCGCTGCAAGTGTTCGATGCACTCGCGGGCGTCGCCCCACAGGTTGTTGGCGTCGACCCTCACGCGCACAACCGGGCCCCGGCGCCGGAGCCGAGCCAGCTTCCGCCGGTCCCGGGCCAGCGAGCCCGACAGCTTGAGCTTGAAGTCCGACAACCCCATGGCCAGGTAGCGCTGGAGCAGCACGGCGAACACCCAGCGGCCGCTGTCGCCGATGACGGCCGTGTAGCGTGCCACCCCCTCCAGTTCGGGCAGGCCGAGGAGGTCTTCCACGGGCACACCCTGGTCATGGCCCAGCGCGTCGAGCAGGGCCAGCTCGAGGGCGCAGAAGGCGGCGGGATTGGCGTCGATGCTCTCGCGGTGGTCCGCCATCCATGAGCGCAGGCCGTCCACTGTCGTGGCCGCGGCGGCCGCTCCTGGGGCCACGTCCCCCAGAAAGGCGCGGGCGGACTGCACGGTCTCACCGGTGACATAGCGGCGGGGGCAGCCCTCTCCGACGCCCGTCGCGCCGCTCGCCGTGCGGACCTGGACGATGACGTTCTCGGTGGCCGCCCGGACGGCGGACGCGTGCCGCACGGTGACCCGGAAGCGGGCCGGGAAGCTCGACAGCTCGACCCGGTCGATGCGCGTCCCGGTCATCGTTCAGGCCACGACCGCGGGGGCGAGGTCGAAGGTGAAGTCCTCGGACCGCTGCAGGGGCATTACCTTGAACTGGGCGTCGCGTTGCCCGTTGGCCACGCAGTGGGACCGGTAGGCCTCGCCCGTCCCGGTTCGCAGCTCCCGGGCGACGACCGGTTGGAGCCGGCCGCTGGCCCGCTTGGAGCGGTACTCGACGTTGAGCCGGGCCAGCGCCTCGTCGACGGCCCGGGCGACGCCGTCGAGGTCGTGGCCGTGGACCGGTCCCTCCACGTACAGCCGGTAGGTGGCCGTGGCTGTGTCGGCCAGCATGAGGAAGAAGCCTCCACCCGGGGCCCGGCCCTGGCCGGCGGCTACCACGGCCTCGATGACTTGGCTCTCGTGGAGCTTCTCGCCGGTGATGTTGGTGAAGCCCTTGCCCTTCTGGACGAAGGCCAGGCACGGCGCCCGGCCGAACCAACCAGTGACTTCGACGACGTCGTTCATGTCGTAGCGGTACAACCCGTCGAAGGTGGTGACGTACACGTAGTACTGGCGGCCCTGTTCCAGCTCGGCGAGGGTGAGGAACGGGCCGTGGCCGACGTGGCCGCCCTCGCCCTCGCCGTCGCGGGCCCCCCGGTCGACGAACTCGAAGAAGTTGTCGCCCAGGGTCGGCACGCAGTTCCCGCTGGTCGTGTCCACCGCCACCGTCCCCCGCACCTCGGTCGCCAGGTAGCCCAGCTCGACCACGGCTGTGGTGGGGGCCAGCAGGTCCCGCAACCCGGCCACGGCCAGCCCGCAACTGCCGCCCGTCCAAGTGGTGACGGCTGCCAACCGGGGCCAGAGCTCGCCGAAGGTGAGGTCCGCCGGGGCGCCAAGAGCACGGAGCTGGGCGGCCCGCCGGCTCCCGGGGCGGAGGGCGGCCGTGACCTCCCGGGGCCATTGCGGCCCGATGTCCCCGGCACCCCGCAGCCGGCCCGCGCCGAGGTCGTCGAGGAGGTCGGACCAGCGCTCGACGATCACCTGGCGCACCCGCAGCAGAGTCGACGGGTTGGCGGTGGCCATCACGGTGAGGTCGCCTTCGGCGAGGGCTAGGGCGGCGGTGACGTAGTAGCGCGCGGCGTGGTCGGCGATGTGCAGTACCGCGGGCGGGATCACGTAGCGGCGGCGGATGAGGGCCGGCAGGCTCTCGAGGATCAGGCCGCTGGCCGAGCCGTAGGGCGTTCCCCCCGGGCGGTAGCCCTCGACCGCAGGCCCGGCAAGGCCGAGGATGCGGCCCGACAGCGCCCCGGTGGAGGCGTGGAGCATGGAAGAGAACAGGCCCTGCGCCTTGGCCTGGCGGCGAAGCCCGGTCGGGGTCACGGGCAGGAACTTGGGTGTACCCGTGGTGCCGCTGGTCGTGGCGTAGAGCAGCGGCCGCTCGGCCGTGAGGGCGGGCTCGCCGGTGGACTCCTGGCGTTCGACGTAGGGCCGCAACGACTCGTAGTCGTTCACGGGCACGGCCTTGGCGAAGTCGGCCGGCGACCGGACCGAGCCCAAGCCGTGCTCACGCCCGAACGTGGTGCCCGCGTTGAGGGCCAGGATCTCGGCCAGGGTCTCGGCCTGGGCCTGGGCCGGGTCGGCCGCTTGCGCCCTCAGTTCGCCCCACAACCGCCGCCGTCGCCGGCCCAGCCCCACGTCCAGCGCCTTCCCCCCGACGGCCCCCGTCAGCCCGTTCAGCAGGCCGGCCATCACGCACCGGCCGTACGACGGAACGGCGCCGCCACCTGGCCGGCGAAGGTCTTCGGGTAGGACGGCTCCCCGTTGCCGAGCTCGCCCACCTCGCGGTCCGCGGGCAGGAACCGGGTGCCGAAGAGGGTGTCCCAGATGATGAGCTTGTTCCCGTAGTTGTGGTTGGACTCGCCCACGTCCGCCGCGTGGTGCCAGCGGTGCAGTTCGGGCCCGGCGATCAGCAGGTTGACGGGGCCGAGCCGCACGTCGCAGTTCGAGTGCTGGAAGAAGCCGTTGACGGCGTAGAAGACGTAGTAGCCGGCCATCACCCGCCCGTCGACGCCCAGGATGACGAAGGGGAGCGTCTCGACCAGCGACTGGACGATCTCCTCCAGCGGGTGGAAGCGGCCGACGTTGAACCAGTACAGCCGGTCCGGGGAGTGGTGGACGGCGTGGAGCCGCCACAGCGCCGGGCTGCGGTGCATGGCCCGGTGCTGCCAGTACCGCAGGAAGTCGGCCACGAACAGCATCAGCGCGACCTGGGCGACCCCGGGGAGGTGGTCGGGCCACAGGCGGTCGGCGGCCAGCCCCGACCCGACGACCGCACTGGCGGACAGCGCGAAGGCGATCGCCGCGAAGGCCGGGACCACCATCTGCACGACGGCCATGAAGGCCAGGTCGGTCCTCACCGTCTGGCGGTCGGGCGACCAGGCGGAGCGGTAGGGGAAGCGCACCTCGGCCGCGGTGATCAGCACGGCGGCCACCAGAATGGGGGCGTAGGCGGCCACCGTGGTGGGGGCGCCGCTGCTGTCCAGCACGTAGAAGCAGACGCAGGCGCCGACTACGACCACCGGGTAGAAGAGCGCCCGCATGGCCCACGGCGTGACCACCGGCCGGCCAGAGGGGACATCGGCCCGCTCGGCCCCGGCTTCGTGGTCGGTCCAGATCAGCAGGAAGGCGGCCAACCCAAGGTGGAAGAGCGTGGGCAGGCGAGCGTCAAGCCACCCGCCGCCGGCCGCGAACGTGAGCCCAGCCACCAGCCGCAGGGCCATCACCACGCCGTAGGCGAGCGCGAAGGTGTGGACCGCCGTTCGCCACGGGCGGCCCAGCAGGCGATGGCCCCGGCCGACGGCGCGGATCACTCGGAGCTGGCCGGCGATGATGGCCAGTTGCGCGCCGACCAGGGCGGCGTAGGGGAGGGCGCCGCTCTGCCAGTCCTCGAAGGGGGGCAGGAAGCCGACAGGGTGGACGTACTGGACGAGCTGGGCAACCACCCGACCGACGAACAGAGCGGCCAGAAGTCCCAGCAGCCCGACGTGGGGGGGCCGGCCCCCGGTCCGACCTGAGGGCTCGACGACCGGGGCCCGCTCGCTGACGATCTCGACCTGTGACGACATGGCGTGATCGTAAGAACGGGCTTGTCCCGGTTGAACCCGGGGTTGCCCTCATTGCCGGCTGGGGGCTCCCTAAACGTCGGGGCCCGGCCTGGCTGGCCGTCAGCGGGAGGAGATGGCTTCCCTTAGGAGGTGGACGAGGGCGGGGGCCACGCCGGGCGCGGCCGCCAGCAGGGACGAGCTGGCCGGGGGGCCGCCGTCGAGGCTGCTGATGGTGGCCCCGGCCTCGGTGGCGATGAGGGCGCCGGCGGCCACGTCCCAGGGCTGCAGGCCGGTCTCGTAGTAGCCGTCCAGGCGCCCGTTGGCCACCCAGCACAGGTCGAGGGAGGCCACGCCGTGGCGGCGGATGTCCCGGGCCCGGGGGACCACGTGCACCAGGACCTCGGCCTGGCGGGCGCGGCGCTCGGGCTGGTAGGAGAACCCCGTGGCCAGCAGGGCGGTGGCCAGGTCGTTCTTGTCCGAACAGGCTATGGGCTGGCCGTTGAGGTGGGCGCCGCCTCCCCGCACGGCGGTGAAGACCTCGTCGAGGGAGGGGTCGGCCACCACCCCGGCCACCACCTCGCCCCCCACCTCGGCCGCGATCGAGACCGACCAGCGGGGATGGCCGTAGAGGTAGTTGGTCGTGCCGTCGAGGGGGTCGATCACCCAGCGGACCTCGCTCGTCCCCGTGCGGGCGCCACCTTCCTCGGCCAGGACCGAGTCCTCGGGCCGGGCCCCCAGCAACCGGTCGAGGATCAGGGCCTCGGCCGCCCGGTCCATCTCCGAGACCATGTCGGTCGAGGTCGACTTGGTCGTGACCGACCGCCGCGCGTGGCGGAGCCGGCCCAACAGCAGGTCACCGGCCTCCCGGGCGGCCGTCTCGGCCAGTTCGAGCAGGGCGCACGGGTCCACAGGCACGCCCGGGACCCTACTAACCCGCCACCACCGGCCCACACCGGGCCCCACCGACGAAACCCGCGCGGGAATCGTGGGCGTTTCGCCCACGATTCCCGCGCAGGTTTGCGCGGGGTTTGCGCAGGTTTGCGCGGGTCGGTGTTCGGGGCGTTGGCCAGGGGCGCCGGGGGCTGGTAAGCACCAGCGGTGGCCGACCGTCCGCTCGCCATGTTGCTCGACAAGGTGCCCGGGCGGGCACTGGCCGTGTACGCCCATCCCGACGACCCCGAGATCTCCTGCGGAGGCACCCTCGCCCGGTGGGCGGCCGAGGGCGCCGAGGTCCACCTGCTGCTGCTGGCGAGGGGGGAGAAGGGCTCGGCCGACCCGGCCGCCGACCCCGACGAGCTGGCCCTGAGGCGGGCGGCCGAGGTCGAGGCGGCGGCCGCCGTGCTGGGCCTGGCCGGTTGGACGCGGCTCGACCACGGCGACGGTGAACTGTCGAACACGGCCGAGCTGCGGGCCGAGATCGTGGCCGCGGTGCGCCGGGCCCGTCCTGACGTGGTCGTGTGCCCCGACCCGACGGCCGTGTTCTTCGGCGAGACATACTTCAACCACCGTGACCACCGGGAGGCGGGGTGGGCCACGCTCGACGCCGTCTCACCGGCAGCCGGCAGCCCCCACTACTTCCCCGAGGCCGGGCCCGCCCATGCCGTCGGCCAGGTGCTGTTGTCGGGGACCTTGGAACCCAACGCCTGGGTCGACGTGAGCCGGACCCTGGAGACCAAGATCAAGGCCCTGCTGTGCCACGAGAGCCAGCTCCAAGCAGCCGCCTTCGGCCACGAGGGCGGTACCGCGGAGTGGCTGGCTTCGCTGCTGCGCCAGCGGGCCGAGGACAGCGGCCGTCTGGCCGGCACCCTCCACGCCGAAGGCTTCCGCCGCCTGCTGCTGGCCTAGCCCTCGTCGCCGGCGAGCTGCTGGGAGAGGTAGAGGGCCTCGCCCAGGCTGGTCACCAGCCCGAGCTGGGTCTCCAGCCAGTCGGCGTGCTCCTCCTCGCCGGTCAGGATCGACTCCAGCAGTTGCCGGGTGCCGTTGTCGCCCTTCTCGACGCAGAGGGCGACCCCGGCGTTGAGGCGGGCGACGGCCGCCTTCTCGACGTCGAGGGCCAGCGCCAGCTTCTCGGGGACGGTCTCGCCTACCCGCACGGGGCCCAGGCGCTGGAGGTTGGGTACGCCCTCGAGGTAGAGGATGCGGCCGATCAGCATCTCGGCGTCCTTCATCTCGTCGATCGAGTCCTCGCGGAACTTGGCGGCCAGGCGCCCGTAACCCCAGTTCTCGCACATCTTGTGGTCCGCGAAGTACTGGTTGACGGCTGTCAGCTCGGCGGTGAGGACGTCGTTGAGCAACTCGATGATGGCGGGGTCGCTCTGCATCAGGCGGCGCAGGCGTCGTCGGAGGCTTGGTGGTCGAGCATCGTGTGGGGCGAGAGACCGGCGTCGGCGAGCATACGGGCGAGGACGATATGGCAACCGCCGCAGCGCGAGCCAGCCCCGCACTCTGAAGCCAGGTCACCGAGAGTGCCGGCCCCCCTCTCGATCGTCCGGCGGACGGTCCGGTCGGTGACCGCCCGGCAGTGGCAAACGAACATCGATCGCGCTCAGGTCTCGGCCAGTTGGCGCCGATGTAGAGGGCGATGACGTACGACCGACGGCACACCCCGAGCCATGAGGGCCGTGGCCACCGCGAGGGGGACGGGGCAGGTGGCCACCCGGCGCCGGTGCGTGCCCACGACGTGGCACACGGGCCCGCCGTCACCGACCTCGACCCTCACCCAGCACACCCGGGTCATCTCGGAGATAGGAACCCCATAGCTCCCCACTTGGGAAAGCCTAACACCAGTTGTTGGGGATGTCAGGAGCGGGTGGCGCCCTTGGCCTTCCATTCACCCATGGCTCGCAGGACCAGCACGGCCACGATGGCCACCCCGCCGGCGGCCATGACGCCCCCGACCAGGGCGCCGAGGCCGGCGGCCACCGTGCAGTCACCGGTGCACTGCACGTCGACCAGGGCCTTCCCGATGAGCAGGCCGCACAGGCCGGCTACCAGGATGGCCACGAACGCCACCGCCCGCGCCTTGACCGAGGGCAGGGCGGAGGGGCCCGGAGGCGGCGGGTTCGGGTCATCGACCACGAGGAGATCGTAGGCTGTGAGAGTGCGAACGCTGGTGGTGCTGCCGACCTACCAAGAGGCGGACAACATCGCCGAGGTGCTGCGCCGCCTACGGGCCGCCGTACCCGACGCCGACGTGTTGGTGGTGGACGATTCGAGCCCCGACGGCACGGCCGACATCGCCAAGGCCGCGGCCCACGAGCTGGGGAGCGTGGACGTGCGCATCCGTCCCGCCAAGTCGGGCCTGGGCAGCGCCTACCGGGATGGGTTCCGTGAGGGCCTCGAGCTGGGCTACGAGGTGCTGGTGGAGATGGACTCCGACCTTTCCCACGACCCCTCGGCCCTCCCGTCGCTCCTCCAGGCCGTGGAGGACGGTGCCGACCTGGCCATCGGGTCGCGTTACGTCCCCGGCGGCTCCATCCCCCACTGGCCCATCCACCGGCGCTCGCTGTCGCGCTGGGGCAACCGCTACGCCGCCTGGGCCCTCAAGCTACGGGTCAAGGACTCGACGTCGGGGTTCCGGGCCTACCGGGCCGACCTGCTGCGGCGCGTCGACCTCGACCAGGTCAGGGCGGACGGCTACGGCTTCCAGATCGAGATGGCCTACCGCGTGGCCCGCCTGGGGGGCACCATCGCCGAGCGCCCCATCGAGTTCCGCGACCGGGAGCGCGGGAACTCGAAGATGTCGAGCCGCATCATCGGCGAGGCCCTCACGCTCGTGACGTGGTGGGGCCTGCGAGACCGGGTGTCGCGCCGCCGCCCGCGCTAACTGCGGCCTCCCTCATCAGCGCCGGCGCCGGCGTCGCCGCGAGCTCTGGGGGGCGGTGACGGCCGCGGCCCGGGCCTGGGCCGGGCCCGGTTCGTCGTCGCGGTCTTCGGCCTCGTCGCGGTCGGGAAGGTCGTAGTCGGGGCCCGCGTTCTCGGTCTCGCCGGCCTGGGCGGCCATCGGGCCTGCTCCGTCGTCGGTGCTGTCCCCCCACCGGGCCTCGTCGTCGCGCGATCCCCATAAGGCGGCGCTCTCGGCCGCGGCGGCGTCTTCGTCCGACGCGGTCTCGGAAGCTGCGACATCCTCCGCGGGTGCGAGGTCCTCGCCCACCGCGGTTAGCTCGCCGGCCTCCTCCACGCCGGCCTCCTCCACGCCGGCCTCGTCCTCGCCGGCTTCTTCGTCGCCGGCCGGCGGGACGAGGGTGAGAGCCGCGGATGGCCCGTCCCCGGCGTCCCCGGTCCCGGGGTCCTCAGCCATGGCGGTGGCCCCGGCGGCGGCCGTCGCGGCGGCCGCCGCCGCCTGTGCGGCTTCGGGCTGGGCGGTCGGCTGGGTGCGGGCGATGGGGCCATGGCGCTCGCAGATGAGGTGGGCCAGCGCGAAACCGAGCACGAAGGTGTCGAGCTCGGCCTCAGTGGCGGCCCGGATCATCTCCTGGGGCCCCGTCGAGAGCACCCACTCGCCGTTCTCCTGGCGGCGCGATAGCGCGCCACCGATGGTGTCGATGTAGCCCGCGGCTGCCTCGGTAGAGGTCACCTCGGGGTAGGGGAGAGTCCACCACTCCGGAAGAGTGCCCATTTCCTTACCTCCTGGCCAGATCGCAGATGGTCCCCCCGGTAGCCCTCAACAGGGCGTTGGGGGTTATCGGGAAGTTGACGTGGGGCGTGCCTGCGGCAGCCCACAGTTCGTCATAGTCCAGCAGATCCTGGTCGACGAACACGCGCAATGGCTCACGGTGGCCGAACGGGGGTACGCCGCCGACCGGGTAACCGGTCGTCTCCCGCACGGTGTCAGCGTCCTCGCGCCATGCCTCGTCGGCCCCCGCCGCGGCCGCCAGCTTGTGCTCGTCGAGCAGGTTCTCGCCGCTGACCAGGGCTACGACGATCTCGTCGGCTCCTCCGATGTCGCCCGCCCCGCTCCCGACGCCGAAGACCAGCGACTTGATGATCTGGCCCAGTTCGACGCCGATGGCCTCGGCCGCGTCCGACGCCGTCCTGGTGGTGGACGAGAACTCGCGCGCGTGCACGTCCACGCCCAGCGCCTTGCCTGCTTCGACGACCTGCCGCACGTTCCGGTGCATGTCCCCCGACCCTCTACGCCGCCCCCCGCCATGCTGGCACACTGGGCTGGCACACTGGGGGCCGTGGCTCCGGGGTTGGGCCCTGCCGGCATCCTCCATGTCGACCTCGACGCCTTCTACGCGGCCGTGGAGGTGCTGGTCGACCCCGCCTTGGCCGGCCGCCCGCTGATCGTGGGCGGGGCCGGGCCCCGAGGCGTGGTGGCGGCCGCCTCCTACGAGGCCCGGGCCTACGGCGTCAGCTCGGCCATGCCGTCGGCCCAGGCCCGGCGCCTGTGCCCCCACGCCGTGTTCGTGGCCGGCCGCTACGCCCTCTACGCCGACTACAGCAGGCGTCTCCACGAGATCTTCCAGTCGGTGACACCGCTGGTGGAGGGGATAGCCCTCGACGAGGCCTTCCTCGACGTCTCGGGCGCCCGCCGCCTGCTGGGCGAGCCCGAGGAGATTGCCCGTGACCTGCGCCGCCGGGTGCACGACGAGCTCGGGCTGTGGGCGTCGGTGGGGGTTGCCCCGGTCAAGATGTTGGCCAAGTTGGCTTCGGAGGCGGCCAAGCCGGTCGCCGACCGGCGGGGCACCCGTGCGGGACCGGGGGTGGTGGTCGTGGCCCGGGGCGAGGAGTTGGGCTTCCTGCACCCCCTCCCGGTGAGGTCCCTGTGGGGCGTGGGCCCGGCCACACTGCGCCGGCTGGCTCGGTTCGGCGTCGAGACGGTGGGCGACCTGGCCGCCCTGCCCCTCGAGACGGTGGTGGGGGCCCTGGGCCAGGCCCACGGCCGTCATCTCCACGACCTGGCCTGGGCCCGTGACCCACGGCCGGTGGTGCCCGGCCGGGAGGCCAAGTCGGTCGGCCACGAGGAGACCTACGCCACCGACCACCACGACCGCCCGCCCCTCGAGCGGGAGCTCGTGCGCCTGAGCGACGCGGTCGCGGCCCGGCTGCGGGCTGGGGGCGTGGCCGGGCGGACGGTGACGCTGAAGGTGCGGTTCGCCGACTTTCGGACCATCACCCGGTCCAAGACCGTTCCCCAGGCCGTGGCCACCGGCCAGGAACTGGCCGCCCTGGCCCGGGGGCTGCTGGGCGGGGTCGACCCTTCGCCGGGCGTGCGCCTGCTCGGGGTGAGCGCCTCCAACTTGGAGCCGCGGCCGGCCGTCCAGCTTGACCTGGCCCCGGTGCCCGGCGAAGGCGCCACTACCTGGGAGGGAGTGGGCCGGGCGGTCGACGAGGTGAGGAAGCGCTTCGGGGAGGCGGCCGTGGGCCCGGCCGCCCTGCTCGACGGCTCCGAACTGCGCCTGCGGCGCCTCGGTGACCAGCAGTGGGGACCGGGATGAGACCCGCTCGGAGCCCGGCCCACGGCCGCCCGCCGGGAAGTATTGGCCCCGCGCGTTGTTGACCCTTGCGTGCTGTGCGAAGATTGCCCTAGAGAGTCTGGAGCCGAGCCAGCGAGCAGGACCATGAGGGGCTAGAAGTGCCGCTTTCCGAGGACGAGCAGCGGATCCTCCACGAAATCGAGCAGTCGTTCTACGAGAGCGACCCCGCTTTCGCACGCGAGGTAGCGAAGACCACCGTCTACCGCCACGCCGGGCGCAACCTCAAGTGGGCTGCCCTGGGCTTCATAGCCGGGTTCGCCCTGCTCATCAGCTCGTTCGCCTACAACCTGCTCCTCGGGTTCGCCGGGTTCCTGGTCATGCTGGGCTGTGCCTTCGTCTTCGAGCGCAACCTGCGCCGCATGGGCAAAGCAGGCTGGAAGCAGGTGTCCGAGAGCGTGAAGGCCTCCAACTTCCGCGACACGCTGGGCGACACCGGCAACAAGCTGCGCAAGCGGTTCAAGAAAGAGGATTAGCCGCCCACAACCTCGGGTGGTAGGGGTGAGCGGGTTAGACCCCTACGTGCCGGTGTGGGCTCTGGCGGTCTTTGATTGTCTTCCGTAGGGCCTTGACCAGGGGCCGGGGGTCGAGCTCCCAGCGAGCCCGGCGCAGGATGCCCGCCTGGGACCGCAGTTCGGTGCTCACGGCCACGGCCGCCGCCCGTGCCTCGCTCACCGAGCCCTCGTCGGGGCCCCGGACCGAGAACCCGGCGACCGTCGTCTCCTCGGCCAGGCGGGCCAGCCGGGCGCCGGCATCGCGTACGACGGGGGCCGAGCGGCGGGCGAACTCGGGCGGCGTCTCGCTCGCCCTCCGGGGATGGCCGGCCAAGGCGAGGGACTCCTCGGCCTCCTGCCATGCGGCCATGACCTGCTCGCTGGGCCCCGAGGCCCGCCGCCGGCGGCCGGCCCGCACGGCCCGCCGAGCGGCGGGGATGCCCACGGCGTAGGCGGCCAGGGCCAGGGCCAAGGCCAAGGCCAGGGCCAGGCGCCGCAGCCCGCTGGTCCCCTCGTTGCCCTCGGGCGCTGCTCCCGACTCGGCGTCGACCTCCTGTTCGTCCTCGGGCACGTCAGCCGGCCCGCCGGCAACGGTGGTCGGGGTGGTCGTGGTCGTGGCCGTCCCGCTCTCCTGAGGACCGGCGGGGGTCTCGCCGATGCCCGTGTAAGCCTCGGTGCCGGGGGCGTTGCGTCCCGGGCCGGGGGTGGGCTCGAAGGCCACCCAGCCGAACCCGCCCAGGTACACCTCGGGCCAGGCGTGGGCATCGCGCCCGGCCACCAGGAAGCTGCCGTCGGGCAGGCGGGTGCCAGGCACGAAGCCGACCGCCACCCGGGCGGGCAGCCCCACGGCCCGGGCCATGGCTGCGAACGTCCCCGCGAACTGTTCGCAGTAGCCGCTGCGGGTGTCGAACAGGAAGCGTTCGATGGCCTGGGCGCCGTGGCCCGGCTCGACGTCGAGGCTGTACGTGAACCCGCCCGTCTCCCGGAAGAAGTCCTGCAGGCGCCTGGCCTTCTCGTAGGGGTTGGCCGTGCCCCCGGTGACCCGTTCGGCCTCCCGGGCGACGCTGGGCGGGAAGTTGTCGGGCAGGCCGAGGTAGTCGTCGCGCACCGACGACGGGATGTCCGACGACGCCCCCGCCAGTTGGGCGGCCGTCAGGTCGGGGACGGTGGAGATGACCTCGTAGACGGCGTTGTCGGCCGCCGCGCCGTCGGCCAGCAGGCTGCCCGAGTCCCGGTCGAACCGAGGCCCCGCCACCCCCGTCACCCGGGCCGGGCGGTAGGCGGCCGGCAGCCAGATGGTCCCCAGGGAGGCGATCGTGTACTGCTGGGTGACGCTGCGGCCGGGGCCGGCCCCAGGAAGGCTGCCGCGGGCCGGCTGGTACGTGCCGAGCGACGACCAGATCGTGCCGTCGAAGCGCTCCAGCGACGTGAGCCGCCAGTAGTGCGCGCTGGCGGCGGCGACCGTGAACATCTCGTCGTCCCGCTGGTCGACGAGCCGTCCCCGGATGTCGACCAGGGGGCTCACGGTGGTGCGCGACCGCGCCCCCCCGTCGCCGCCGTCACCCAGGTTGACGAGCCCCGCGCTGCCCACACCCGGCAGGTGGGGCCCGACCAGCACGCCCACGGCCACGGCCATCGTCCCCAGTACCGCTCCCCGCCGCAGCAGGGCCCGGTCCCCCTCCCGGCTGCGGCCTGCGAACCACGCCGCCGCCCGGGACTGGCGGCTGGTCTCGCTGAGCAGGACGAACGCCAGCAGGGCGGCCAGGTAGGCGCCCGTGGCCGGGACCCGCCACCCGCCAGCCCCCAAGATGGAACCGAACACGAACAGCGTGAAGGCGGGGGCCATGGCCTCGAACCGGGCCCGCATACGGAAGGCGAAGAAGTCGCTGGTGGCGGCGGCGGCCCACGCCCCGGCTACCGCCGCCAGCACGAACCCGGGCAGGGCCTGGGTGGGCGCCTTCACCTCCCCGAACCGTTCCCAGGCGATCGACAAGTCGTCGAGGGCGGCTCTCCACGTCTCCCACGTGGGCAGCAGCCAGCGGGTCGTCTGGGGCTCGACCAGCCACGTGACGGCCAGCACGAGGCCGGCCAGCGAAGCTCCGGCCGAGGCCAGCAGGCCCAGCCCCTGGCGCCGGCACATCCAGGCCACGGCATGGCTGCCCACCACCGCCACCAGCACCGGCCCGGCGAACGACCACCCGGCGAACAGCCGGGCCAGGCCCAGGGCGGCCGCCGCGGTCACGCACACCAGGGCGATCTCCGCGGCCAGAGATGTGCCCACCGGGCCCGCCGGGGGAGCACCCGGCCGGCCGCTGCCGCCGCCGGGGGTTGGGCCCGGGGGGCGGGCCCGGTCGGGGAGGGGGTAGTCCTCGGCCTCGGCCGCAGGCGGGCGGGCAACCGCGGCCGTGTCGCCCCACGACGGCCTCCGGGTGGCCGTCACCGGCCCGGCCCTCCTGGGCCTGGGCCGGCGGCGGCGGCCGAGGGGATGGCCACGGCCCGTGACCAGGCGTCCGCGAACGACCGGCCGGGGTCGACCCGTACGGCCACGGCCCCGGGGGGCGGGGGCCGGCGTTCGCCCGGGGCGCGGGCGATGACGACCAGGGCGCGCCACCCGAAACCGGGGGTGGCGGTCAGCCTCTCGACGGCGGCCGCGGCCGGGGCCGAGGTCGTCACCGCCACCAGGGCCCCAGTAGGCCGCCGGCGCATGGCCGCCACCAGCGACCCGAGCTGGTCGGGGCCGGGCCCGACGACGGCCAGGTGCTCCATGGCCGCCTGGAGGTGGTGGGGCCCGGCGCCGAAGCCCGAGTCGAGGCCGTCGGTGGTGAGCAGGCGGACCTGGCTGTCGCGCTGCCAGCAGGCCGTGAGCACGCTGGCGGCGACCGACACGGCCGTCTCGAACGACTCCGGGGTGTGGGCCCCCGCCCGTACGTCGAGCAGGATGGTGGAACGTCCCTGCCAGGGAAGTTCCTGCTGGCGGATCATCAGGTCGTCCTGGCGGGCCGTCGAGGGCCAGTGCACCTGGCGCAGGTCGTCGCCCACCTCGTAGGCCCGCAGGCCGTAGAACTCGTCGCCCGACCCCAGGTGGCTGGCGTGCCCGCCCCCGGATCGGGGGTCGTGGCCCGTGGTCCGGGGCGGGGGCGGCACCACCTCCACGCGCGGGTAAACCGTGAGCTCGGTCGTGGGCGCCGCTTGCGAACGTACCGAGACCAGCCCGAAGGGGTCGCTGACCACCGCCTCCAGGGGCCCCACGAGGAAGACCCCCCGGCGTTCGGCGCCCAGCCGGTAGGCCGCCCGGTTGCTCTCCCCGGGGGCCAGGGGCGCGACGTGGAAGCGGGCCTGGCGGGCGGGGGCCGTCCCGCCGCCCCGCTCGGGGACGACCTGGTCGCGCAGGGTCACGACCGGTGTCGGCCGGCCCCCCTCGTTGCGGACCTCGAGCTCGACCCTGGCCTCCCCGCCGGCGTGCGCCCGGGCGGGGACGAGGCGGCGGGCCCCGTCGAGGGAGACCCGGCCTTGCAGGAGCACCGAGACCACGGCCACCACCAACAGGCCGATGCCGCCGGCGGCCAGCACGAACAGTTCCAGCACGCCCAGCGTCCGGCCGGCGGCGGCCAGGGCCACCGAGCCCGTGACCAGCGCCCAGCCCCGGCGGGTCAGCAAACCAGCCGCCTGGTCAGGCCGATCGGGTGGGGACGGCGACGGTGGCCAGCACCTCGGCCAGGACTTCCTCGCGTCCCGCCCCCCGCAGGTGGGCCTCGGGTGTCAGGGCCAGGCGGTGCTCGAGGACGGGCCCGGCCAGGGCCTTGATGTCGTCGGGGACGACATACTCCCGGCCCAGGGCCGCGGCCCGGGCCCGGGCGGCCCGCAGAAGCCCCAGGGCGGCCCGGGGCGAGACCCCGAGGGCCAGCTCGCTGCGGCGCCGGGTGGCCTCGGCCACGTCGACGATGTAGCCCTTGAGGCTGGGGGCCACGTGCACGGCCTGGGCGGTGGCGATCATGGCCTGGACGTCGGCCTCGTTGGCCACCGGCGGCGGGGTGTGGACGGCGGTAGAGCCGCCCGCATGGGTGTCGAGGATGGCGATCTCCGCGGCCCGCCCGGGGTAACCCATGGCGATGCGCATGAGGAACCGGTCGAGCTGGCTCTCGGGCAGGGGGTAGGTGCCCTCGTGCTCCACGGGGTTCTGGGTGGCGATGACCATGAACGGCGAGGCCAGCGGGTAGGTCGTGCGGTCGACTGTGACCTGGCGTTCCTCCATGGCCTCCAGCAGCGCCGACTGGGTCTTGGGGGAGGCCCGGTTGATCTCGTCGCCCAGCACGATGTTGGCGAAGATGCCCCCCGGGCGGAACTCGAACGTTCCCGAGTGGCGGTTGTAGACCGTCACCCCCGTCACGTCCGAGGGGAGCAGGTCGGGCGTGAACTGCACCCGTCCCCACGAGCACCCCAGGCTGGCGGCCAGCGCCTTGGCCAGGCTCGTCTTGCCCACGCCGGGGACGTCCTCGATCAGCAGATGTCCTTCGGCCAGCAGGCACACCAGGGCGAGGCGGATGGGCTCGTCCTTGCCCTGGATGACCGTGGCCACGTTGCGGGCGATGGCCTCGAACCCGTCAGCGAACGACTCGACGGGGGGTGCGGCGGAGCGGGGGCGAGGCGCGGTGATGCCCGCAAGGGTAGCGATCGCGTCCCCCCGTTAGGGTCACAGCCATAGACGTGGCCCTGGCGATCGACGTGGGAGGCACCAAGCTGGCCGCCGGCCTGGTGACCGCCGAGGGGGAACTGGTCGCCAGGGCGACGGCGCCCACTGCCTCGGGCGGGGACAGCCCCGAGCGCCTGTTCTCGGTCCTCATGGCCGTGGTGGAGGCCGTGGGGGGCGACGGCGAGGTCGTCGTGTGCGGCGTGGGCTGCGGCGGGCCGATGGGCCCGGGGGGCGAAGAGGTCTCACCGCTCAACATCGCCGCGTGGCGCGGGTTCCCACTGCGCCGACGGCTGGCCGAGGCCACCGGGCTGCCCACGTTCGTCGACAACGACGCCAAGGCGCTGGCCTTGGGGGAGGGGTGGCGGGGGGCGGCCGCTGGCCACCGCAACTTCATCGCCATGGTGGTCTCCACGGGGGTAGGCGGCGGGGTGGTCCTCGACGGGCGGCTGCTCGACGGCCGGGCGGGCAACGCCGGCCACATCGGCCATGTGGTCGTCGAACCCGACGGGCGCCCGTGCGCCTGCGGGGGCCGCGGGTGCCTGGAGGCCGAGGCTTCGGGCCCGTCGATCGCGGCGTCCACCGGGCGCCCGCCCGAGGACGCCGGCCCCGACGTGGTGGCCCGCACCGGCCGCCTGGTGGGCCGGGCCGTGGCCTCGGTGGCCAACCTGCTCGACCTGCAACTGGCTGTCGTGGGTGGGTCGGTGGCCCTCGGCTTCGGCGGCCCCTTCTTCGTGGCCGCCCAGCGGGAGTTGGAGCAACGGTCCCGACTGGATTTCTCCCGCCACACCCGCATCGTCCCCGTGGGCCTCGGCTCCGACGGCCCCCTGGTCGGGGCCGGAGCCGTCGGCTGGCGAGGACTGGGCCGGCTGTGACCGGCCCGAGGCCGGTTGCTCCGAAGGGCGGGCGGGAGCCGTGGGGGGCCTGGGCCCGGGTGGTGGTGGCCGTGGCCGTGCGGCCCCGGCTGTGGCCTACGGCTGCCGTGCAAGTGGGCCGGCTGGCCCCTCCCGGGTGGTGGCGGCGGTGGCCTCCGGTGCCGAGGCCCGGGCCAGAATGGCTGCAGTTCCGGATGAAGACGGCCTATGGCGACGGGGGGGCCGTCCCCACGGCGTCCGACGTGGTCGGGTGGCTGCAATGGTGCCGCGAACAGGACCTCCTGCGCTACCCTCGGGCTCGATGAACGTTCCACCAGCAGGGGCCTGAGGGCGGGAGAAGGTGTCCAAGGCACTGGTGCTCAACGCCTCCTACGAGCCCCTCTGCGTGGTGTCCGTCCGGCGGGCGGTCGTGCTGGTCCTGAAGGAGAAGGCCGAGGTGCTGCACACGGCTGACCGGGTGCTCCACTCCGAGCGCCAGGAGTTCGCGGTGCCCTCGGTCATCCGCCTGACGTACTTCGTCAAGGTGCCGTTCCGGGCCCGGGCTGCCCTCAACCGCCGGGCCGTGTTCGCCCGCGACGGGGGCCGCTGCCAGTACTGCGGGGTGCCGGCCGAGAACATCGACCACGTCATCCCCCGCAGCCGGGGCGGCCAGCACGTGTGGGAGAACGTGGTCGCCGCCTGCCGGCCGTGCAACACCCGCAAGGAGGACCGCTACCTCCACGAGGTCGGGTTCGCCCTGCGGCGGCGGCCGACCGCGCCCAAGGAGCTGACGTGGATCATCGTGGCCGTCGGGACCGTCCACCCCCACTGGGAGCCGTACCTCCAAGGGGCCGACGCCCTGTCGGCGTGAGCCGACCGGGGAGGAGTTCGGCCCGGCCCCGCCGAACTCTTTGGTAGTTCGGCCGGGCGAGGGCCCAGGGGGGCGGCCCTCGCCGGTCGGCTACTCCTGGTTGGCGGGTCGGGCCGGTCGGTGGGCCGTCCGGCGGCTGGGGGGGACGGCCCACGAGCTGCTCCACCGACCGTGGCCCCCGGCCGGTACCGGACCAGCCGTGTGGTTCCTCGAGGTGACGCAGTCCGCCCTGGTGCTGGGCAGCACCCAGGCCGTGCCCGCGGGGCCGGGCTCGTGCTCGGGGGACCTGGACGTCGTGCGGCGCCGCAGCGGGGGAGGGGCCGTGCTGCTCCGTCCCGGCGCGGTGGTGTGGGCCGACGTGTTCGTGCCCGCCGGGGACGTGCGGTGGGACCGCGACGTGGGCCGGGCCTTCGGTTGGCTGGGCCACGTGTGGGCCGGCGCCCTGGGGGCGCTGGGGGTCGGGGAGGTGGCGGTTCACACCGGCCCCCTGGTGCGTACCCCGTGGTCGGCGGCCGTGTGCTTCGCGGGTCTCGGCCCCGGCGAGGTGACGGCCGGCGGCCGCAAGGTGGTCGGCATCAGCCAACGGCGCGCCCGCTCCGGCGCCCTGTTCCAGTGCGCCGCCCTGCTCCACTGGGACGCGCTCGCTACGGCCGACGCCGTGGGGGTCCCGCCCGAAGCCCTGGCCGACGTCGCCCGCGGCCTGGGCCCTGTCGGCCCCGCCCTGGAGACCGCCTTCCTCGACGCCCTCTCGACGAGGTGAGGTGCCCCGGCCCCCCGACTCCCGCGCGGGTTTGGTCATGAGGTCCTCCGGGCCACCGGCGAGGGCCCATGGCGACCGGGACGGGGCCGGGTACGGCGACCGGGGCCGGGGCCGGGGCCGGGAAGGCGACCGGGGCCGGGGGCGATCGGTAGACGGCGCGGGGCTGGGTTTCGCAGCGGCCGTGGGCGGGGCAGCCGGGGCCTGCCTGGCCGGCCACCGGGGCCGGGGGGCGGGCCTCGTCGGGGCGGCGGTCGGTGCCGCCCTGCTGTCGGCCTCCGAGGTGGCCGCCCGGCGGCGCCAGCGGCCCGGCGAGATCCCTGCCTTGTGGCACCGCATTGCGTACAGCGGGGCCCTGGCCGCGCCCGTGGGCTGGCTCGCGGGCCGGGCCGGCGCCGGGGCCCGGGCCGTGGCCATCGGGGCGGGGGCGGTGGCCGGGGCCGCGGGCCTGCGTCCTCAGAAGGTCGTGCTTGGGCCGCTGTTCGGGTGGGCCATGGGCCGGGCGTTGCCCGACAGCCCGCCTCCGGTGGCGGCGGCCGTCACGGTGGTCGCCTACCGGGCGCTGTCGGCGGCCATGTTCCGCGACGCCCAGGTCGCCCTGCTGGCCGAGAAGGTCAGTCCGACCGACTTGCCCTTCGTCGTGCCCCTCGAAGCGCGGTCGGGTTTCGTCGGCACCGACTACGTGCGGGACCTGGCAGCGGTCCTCGGCGGCGATTACCGCCGGGACGTCGAAGACGTGGGGATCGTGGCTTCCCTCGACGACCTGGCCGGGCCCGGGTTCGACCCAACGGAGGTCGACCCGAGAGTGCGGGAGTTCTACGAGCACACCACCCGGTTCACCCTCGACGTGGTCCCCCGTTGGAGAGCGTGGGCCCGGCCCGGCTACCTGCTCTACCGAACGCTGGTCGCCCGGCCGCTGGGTCAGGCCAACGTACCGATGAACCAGCGGGAGGCCCAGCGGGGGGTCCACAGCCGTATCGACACCATCGACACCGACGGCGACGGCGTGCCCGACGTACGAGGCTGGGTGCGCTCGTACGCAGGGACTGGCGAGCCCATCTACGTCGGCATCTACACGACCTACCGCCACGAGGGCCGGGGCTACGTGAGCGTGGGCTTCCCACTGCCCCATGCCGCCTTCACGGCCACGTTGGTGCCTTCGGCCCGGCGCGGGGGCGGGCTGGTGCTGTCGAGCCGCAGCTCCCTCGACCATCCCGGCCACTACCTGACGGCGACCAGCCCAGGCCCAGGGCCCGGCCCCGGCCCCGGCGAACTGACGGCGCTGGCGGTGCAAGGCTTCGCCGAGCGGCTTGACGTGTTCGTAGGCCGCGACGGCGGGCTGCGGGCCGAGCACGCCTTCTCGCTGTTCGGGCTGCCGTTCCTGGTTCTCGACTACCGGATGGCCCGCAGGACGGCGACCGCCTGAGACTGAGAGGCTGGCGTCATACGTACCCGGCACTCCGTTCTATAGCGGCCGACCCTTGCAGCCGCTATAGAACGGCGCGATCGGCCCGCCCCCGTCGGCTCCGTGCCCGCCCCGTGCCGCCCGTTGCCTGGCGCCCGCAACCCTGGCCAGTGGGCCCGGGCCAACCGAACCCGGGGCGAGGAACGAGCCCAACCTTGACCGTGGAGGCACTACACGCGGGCGCGGCGGGCGGCGATCGGGTGGCTGCGGCGGGCGGTGGTGATGCGTTCGTCGCGGAGGGCGTCGACCTCGGGCTCGTCGAGGGGGTCGAGGGGCCCGGCCACCCATGACAGGAGCAGGTCGGCGAACGCCGGGTTGCGGGCCAGCACCGGCCCGTGGAGGTACGTGCCGACCACCCGGCCGGCGATGGCACCCTCGCTGCCGTCGCCGTGGTCGTTGCCCCGGCCGACGACCACGTGGCCCAGGGGCTGGACGCCGGGGCCCAGGCGGGTCACTCCCGCGTGGTTCTCGTACCCCGTGAGCGTGGGCAGGCCGAGATCGGCGGCCGGTTCGACGACCAGTTCGCCCACCCGCCGGGCCCCGGGCCCCCGGTCGGTCGAGCAGTCCAGCAGGCCGAGGCCAGTGTGGGGCCGCCCGTCGGGGCCGATGAACTGGCGGCCCAGCAGCTGGTAGCCGGCGCACACGGCCAGCACGGCGGCGCCCCCCTCGACGGCCCGGGCCAGCGCCCGCCCAGCCCTGAGCTCGCGCACGGCCAGGGCTTGGGGCCCGTCCTCCCCGCCCCCCATGAGGTAGATGTCACAGGATGTCGGCACGGGTTCGCCGGCGGTCACGTCGACCACCTCGGCCTCGATGGCCCGCCACCGCAGCCGCTGGGCCAGCACCACCGCGTTGCCGCCGTCCCCGTAGGTGCCGAGCAGCTCGGGGTAGAGCAGAGCGATCGACACCGCCTGTGCCGTCATAGCAGGACGCTACCCGGGGCCCCGGCGTCTCACGCCGCCCGCAGCTCCGCACGGGCGTCCTGGAACGACGTGTAGTTGGCCACGAGGTCGACGTCGGGCGAGCCGTTGGCCGCCTTCACGGCCCGCCGGTAGCCCATGACCACCGTGTGCTCGACCTCGGCGTAGCGCAGGCGGACGGCCAGGTCGAGGGCGCGCTCGCCGGTGGCCACGACCAGGCGGCCCCGGAGCCGCTCGAAGGGGACGTCCCACAGCCACGACGGGTCGTGGCCGTCGGCCACCCGGGCGTTGATCCCCACGACCACGGGTACCGGGGACGGGCGGATCATGTCGAGGGTCTCGGCCCAGCCCGCCGGGTTCTTGGCCAGCAGCAGGCGGACCTTGGCATCGTCGAGGGCAACCGTCTCGTAGCGGCCGGCGATGGTCTGCACGGCCGTCATGGCGGGCAGGGCCCGGTCGAGGCGGACGCCCAGGCCCAGGGCCGCAGCCGCGGCCATGGCGGCGTTGGCCCGGTTGCACCAGCCGGGCAGTTCCAGGTGGAGCCGGTGGCGTTCGCCGGAGGCCGTCACCAGGTCGTCGCCGTCGAGCCACAGTTCGGGCGGGCAGCGGGAGAACCCGCAGGCCACGCACGCCCAGTGGTCGCCCTCGCCGTCCCAGCTCACCCGGTTGCCGCACGCCGGGCACGTCCCGGCGTCGGCCCGCCACCGGTGGCCGGTCCCGACCCAGGTGACCATGCGGGCGGCCTGGGCGGCCCAGGCCACCAGGGGGTCGTCGGCATTGGCCACCACCCGGGTGGCGGGCACGCCGTCGATGGCCCGCCGCCAGGCCTCGGCGTGCAGGCGTACCTCTCCGACGCGGTCGAGCTGGTCGCGGCTGAGGTTGAGCAGCACGACGACGGCCGGCTCCACGGCCGATACGGCCCGGGCCAGCAGCCCCTCGTCCACCTCCAGGGCGGCGAACTTGGTCTGGCTGCCCCCGGCCAGGGAGGCCACCAGGCCCGAGAGCAGGTTGGACCCCGACGAGTTGGTCGTCACCGACCCGTGGCCGGTGAGGGCAGCCACCAGCAGCCGGGTGGTAGTCGTCTTGCCGTTGGTGCCCGAGACCAGGGCCACCTCCCGGCCGGCAGCCATCAGTTCCAGGGCGTGGGGGTCGATGGCCAAGGTGACCCGTCCCCCGATGTTGGACCCCGCGCCCGTCCCCACCCGCCGGGACAGCTCGGACGCGAGCCGTCCTGACAAGGCGGCCAGCCGGGTTCTCAGCGGCAGCTCCACGAGGACGCCCATTGTCGCGGACCGGCCCGACCCCACGAAACCCGCGCGGGGATCGTGGGCGAAACGCCCCCGATTCCCGCGCGGGTTTCGCGAAAGCCACGCCGGCTCCACCGACCGGCGTTGAATTACGATCCTGGCCATGGCGGGGGGGCAGCGGGGAGGGCCAGTGGCGATGGCCCGGGGACGGCGGGGACTGGCGACCAGCCCCCCACACGACGCGCCCGTCGAGGTCGCGACGGGGCCGCCCGAACCGCGGTCGGCGGTGGGGTGGACGCGGGTGGTGGCCGTCGTGGTCGTGCTGGCCACGCTGGCCGTGCCGGTCGTCATGCGGGCCGTGGCCCGGGTGGGCGACCCCTCCGACGGCGCCCTGACCGCTCCCAACTCGCCGGCGTGGACCGAGGCGGGCGTGATGCTGGCCCGGGTGGAGGGCGCCGGTAGCGGGCTGCGCGAGGGCGACATCGTGACGGCCGTCGACGGCGTGGCCCTCGAACGGTGGGCCGGCGGCGACCACCCCCGCAGCCGGGACTGGCCCCAGCCCGGCGACCGGCTCACCTACACGGTGGAGCGCGCCGGCCAGACGGTCGACGTCGAGGTGGTGGTGCGGGACTACTCGCTGTGGGAGGCCATCGCCGGCAACCCACCCAGCGTCCCGCTGGTGCTGGTCATCATGGCCATCGCCGGGTTCGTGTTCGTGATGCGCCCACGAGACCACGCCGCTCGGGTGCTGCTGGGCGTGTCCGCCTTGATCGCCTTCGGGGCGGGGGCCGCGTCCTACGTGCAGGTAGCCGACCTGCTGCGGCCCCGGGGCCTGGCCCCCTTCCTGGCCGAACGCATCGTGGTGGCCGTCATGTGGGGGGCCATCTGCCACTTCCTGCTCGTGTTCCCGTCACGCTGGCTCTCGCCCCGGGCGCACCGCCGGGCTGTGGCCGCCGCCTACATCGGCCCTTTCGCCCTCTACGGCCTTTACCTGCTCGCCCTGCTGCCGGCCGCCGAGGGTGACCTGGCCCGCCTGGGACGGCTGGTGTCGGTGTCCTACACGGCCAGCCGGGTCTTCCCGGTGGCCCTGGCCCTGGTGGTCGTGCTGTCGTTCCGCCGGGCCCGCAGCGGGGTACACCGTGCCCGGATGCGGTGGGTGGCGGTGACGTTCGTGGCCTGCACCTTCGTGTACATGGCGGCTGGGCAGGTCCCGTCGGTGGTGGTGGGCCGGCCCTTCATCCCCGAGCGCTGGCTGGCCATGGTCTACCTGCCGTTCCCGATAGTGGTCGGGGGCGCAATACTGCGCTACCGCCTGTTCGACGTCGAGGTCGCGCTCAAGCGGTCGTTGATCTACACCGTGCTGACGGTGGGCATCTTCGGCGTGTACTTCCTGGTGCTCCTGACCGCCAGCCGCCAGGTGACGGGGCCGGTGGCCACCTCGGCCCTGGTGGCCAGCGGGCTGGTGGCCGTCTTCGTCTCCTTGGTGCGCGATGCCCTGGGCCGCCGGGTCACCAGGCTCGTCTACGGCGCCCGCGACGACCCCTACGAGGTCGTGTCGCGGCTGGGAGAACGCCTGGAGGCCACCGGAGCGGCCGACGAGGTGTTGCCGGCCGTCGCCGAGACCCTCGCCCACGCCCTGCGCCTGCCCTACGTGGCCATCGAGCTGGACAGCACCGAAGGGGTGGTGGGGGCGTCGGCCCGCTACGGCCAGCCCATCGGCCAGCCCACCGTGCTGGTCCTGGAGCACCGGGGTGAGCGGGTGGGGCGGCTGGCCTTGGCCGTCGGTCCCGGCACCGAACCCTTCGGGCCGGCCGACCGGCGCCTTCTCGACGAGGTGTGCCGCACGGTGGCCGTCAACGCCCACGTCGTGGTGTTGCGGGCCCGGCTCCAGCGCACCCTCGAAGACGTGGTCACGGCCCGGGAGGAGGAGCGCCGGGCCCTTCACCGCGACCTGCACGACGGGCTGTGCCCCACCCTGGTGGGAGGGGCCATGACCCTGGCCGCGGCCAGCGCCCGGGTGGCGGCCGACCCCGAACGGGCGGCCGACGACATCGACCGCGTGGGGGACATGCTGCGGGGGGCGGTGGCCGACGTGCGTCGCCTGGTCGACGGGCTGCGGCCGGCCACCCTCGACGAGCTGGGCCTGGAGGGTGCCATCCGCCGCCAGGCGGCCGCCTTCACGGTGCCAGCCGGGCCGGGCCAGGGGGCGGCGTGCACTGTGTCTGTGGCCGTGGACGGCGACCTGGGCCAGCTCAGCGCGGCCGCTGAGGTGGCCGCCTTCCACATCGTGATGGAGGCCCTGAGCAACGCCTGCCGCCACGGCCGGGCATCGCGCTGCCACGTGACGCTGGCGGTGGCCGCCGAGGCCGGTCTCGACTTGGGGGTGGCCGACGACGGGTGCGGCCTGCCGGCGGTCTACGCCCCGGGGGTGGGGCTGGCGTCGATGCGCCGCCGGGCCGCCGAGCTCGGCGGGACCTTCACCATCGAGCGCCTGCCCGAGGGCGGCACCGCCGTGCAGGCACGGGTCCCCCTCGGGCCCCCCATCCCTCCGGCCCCGCCCGCCCCGGCCCCGGCCACCGCCCCGG
>JBFMCT010000027.1:7719-47454 GCA_040754375.1 Actinomycetota bacterium | reverse complement strand
CTCCGGCGCCGGGGGAGGTGGCCGGCCGCGGCCGCCGCCCACCGCCGGGCCGCGCCCTCGACGGCCCGCAGGGCGCGCAAGGCGAGCCAGGCCACCGGCAGCTGTAAGACCAGGCCCAGCCAGAAGCCGGGGCTCTGGAGGGCGGAGGCCGGGGACAGGCCGGCCAGGGCGCGCTCGCCGGCTTCGAGGAGGACGAAGGCGACGGACTGGCACGCCAGCAACCACGGCAGGTCGCGCCTGTCGGCCGCGGGTGCGTACCCGTGGGCGGGAGCGGTGGACCGCAGCGCCCCCCGTCCCGCGGACACCGCCAGCGCCGCGGCCGCGCCCGCGAGGGCGGCGGCTGCGGCCAGAGGCCAGTAGGAGTGGCCGGTGGATGCCAGGTGCTGGCCCCGGGCACCCGAGCCCGGGAAGGCCACGCCGTAGCCCACCGTGTGGGCCGCGACCACCCCGGCCACCGCCGCCAGGGCGGGGACCACGGTGCGGGGCGCGACGGGGACCCTCACGCCCGTCAGGTTACCCCCGGGCCTGGTCCAACCGGTGGGCCCCTGACGCCCGGCGCCTTTCAGCTGCGGTCGGAGATGTGCCCGGCGGCCTCGGCCAGGGCGGCCAGCGACGTGCTGTAGGGCGGGCGGGCCAGCCCCTCCTCGGTGATGACGGCGCTGACCAGGTCGGCGGGGGTCACGTCGAAAGCCCGGTTGTCGACCTCGACGCCCTCGGGGGCGGTGGTGACGCCCCCCAAGCTGGTGACCTCGTCGCCAGACCGGCGCTCGATCGGGATGCCGGTGCCGTCGTGACAGTCGAAGTCGACCGTCGACAGGGGAGCCGCCACGTAGAACGGGACCCGGTGGTAGTGCGCCAGCACGGCCAAGCCATAGGTGCCGATCTTGTTGGCCACGTCGCCGTTGGCGGCGATCCGGTCGGCCCCGACGACGACGCAGTCGACCTCGAACGACGCCATCAGGGCCCCGGCCATGCTGTCGGTGACCAGGGTGGCAGGGATGCGCAGGCGGCCGAGCTCCCAGGCCGTCAGCCTCGCTCCCTGCAGGGCCGGGCGGGTCTCGCCTACCCAGACGGAGGGCTGCCGGCCGCTCTCGTGGGCCGCCCGGATGACGCCCAGGGCCGTCCCGTAGCCGGCACACGCCAGCGAACCGGCATTGCAGTGGGTGTAGACCCGGCCGCCGACGGGCAGGAGCGGGGCGCCGTGGCTGCCCAGGCGCATGTTGCGCTCGATGTCCTCGGCGGCCAGGCGCCTGGACTCGGCCACCGGGTCGTCGGCGGCCAAGGCCCGGGCGACGCCCCACGCCAGGTTCACGGCCGTGGGCCTGGTCGCCACCAGACGGGCAGCCGCTTCGTCCAGGGGCTCGCCGTTGAGGGCGGCCAGCCCGATGCCCATGGCCCCCGCCACCCCGAGGGCGGGCGCTCCCCGTACGGCCAGAGTGGATATGGCCTCGCACAGTTCGTCCACCGTGGCCAGGTCGAGGAACACGAGCTGACCCGGCAGGAGACGCTGGTCGATGGCCCGGATGTGACCCCTTCTCCAGGCCAGGGTGGGCGGTATGACGTCGGTCACCGGCGCCGTCCGGGGACGGCCAGAGGGGTCCCGGCCACCGCTGCGACCGCGGCCCCGACGGCCGCCCCCAACCCGCCCGCCCCGCCATAGGCCTGGGACCCGAGCAGCAGCACCAAGCCGTGCCCACCGACGACGGCCGTGGCCCGACGGACCTGCTCGCCCACCCCGGCCGGCCCCAGCCCACCGCCGAGGACGGCCCACGACGGCGCGGCCGGGCCCAACGGCGCGGTGGCCGCCCGCAGGTTGTCCGACACCTCGGCCTCGGAGTCGAACAGCTTGCCCCCGAAGGCCCCGGCGATCACATAGTCGGCCCCGCACAGGCGCAGCAGCTTCACCAGGACAGCCCCGGTCGTGCCGAAGTCGGGGTTGCGGCACCACGGCCCCGAGCCCGCCCGGTGCACGAACAGGGGTACGCCCAGGTCCTCCTGGCGCAGGGCGAGGACGCTGGCGAGCCCCTGGGCGACGTTGACGAGCAGGCCGGTGGCCCCCAGCTCGACGGCCCGGCGGGCGCGGCCGAGCAGGTCGGCCGCCGGCCCGGTCACGTTGGCCAGGTAGGTGACCCCCGCAGGGAGCACCGAGGCCACGGCCTCGACCCGCTCCTCGAGCGGGCACCACGGCGGGCTGGCCAGCTTCTCGTCGTCCTTGACGACCGTGGCCCCGCCTTCGCAGGCGGCGGCCACCACCTGGGCCACCTGCGCGGGCCGCAGCCCGAGCGACGGCTTCACGATCGCCCCCACCACGACCTCGGGCCGGGACCCGAAAGCCGGCCCGGGCAGGGCACCGGGGGGGACGTCGAGCCCCACGAGCCGGCACCGGTTGAAAGCCGACGACTCGGTGGCCTCGCCGGCTACCAGGGCGGACACGAGCAGGGCCGGGTCGGCACCCCAGTTCCCGTCGGGGATGTCGATCACGGCGACGCCGTCGGCCTCCGAGACGACCTCGGCCCCCACGCCGGGCCAGCGCCCGGGGGCGCCCGTCGACAACTCCACGGCCAGGGCCTCCGCCGCGCCGTGGGGGTGGATCTCCAAAGTGGCCCGCACCGTCACCGCCCCGAGCGTACGTGGTGGGCACCCGGCCCGGGCAAGGCGTCAGACCTCGCCGGGCGTCAGGGTGCCTTCGGCGGGAGGCGGCCGGTAGGAACCCAGGGCCTCGAGGACCTGGTCGACCCCGTCCACCCACACCACCAGGTCGCGGCTGGTGGGGACCAAGAAGCCGTCGTGGGTAGCCCGTTCGAAGAGGCGCCGCAGCGGCTGCCAGTAACCGGCGACGTCGACGACGGCTATGGGCCGGCGGTGGATACCGAGCTGGGCCCAGGTGGTGATCTCGGCCAGTTCTTCGAGGGTGCCCAGGCCCCCGGGGAGGGCTACGAAGGCGTCCGAGAGCTCGAACATGAGCTGCTTGCGCTCGTGCATCGTTGCCACCTCGTGCAGCTCGGTCAGGCCGCCGTGGGCCACCTCCCGGCTGAAAAGGCCCCGAGGGAGAACACCGACGACCTCCCCGCCCGCGCCCAGAACGGCGTCGGCCAGCTCGCCCATGAGGCCCACGGCCCCGCCCCCGTAGACGAGCCTGACCCCCGCGGCCGCCAGGAGCCCTCCCAGCCCGCGGGCCGCCTCCCGGTAGCGGACGTCAGTCCCGGCCGACGAGCCGCAGTACACGCACACCGAACCGATCACGGCCGGGCCCGGCACGCCAGAGGGCACTCGGGGTCAGCCGGCGGAGGCCGACTCGGCGCCGCCCCGCAGGCTCTCGATCCCGGCTGTCACCAAGAAGGCGGCCGCGGCCACCAGGACGATGGTGGCACCCGGGGCCAGCCCCGCGGCCCGGGCCAGGGAGAGCCCGCACACGACGGCCCCTGCGCCCAGGCCGGCGGCCCACAGCAGCGTCGTCTTGAACGACGAGGCCAACCGCTGGGCCGTCCCCACGGGCAGGACCATGAGGGCGGCCACCAGCAGGATCCCGACCACCCGCATGGCGGCCACCACGGTCACGGCCGCCAGGGCGGCCAGCCCCAGGCTCAGGACCTCCACGGGTAACCCGGCCACCCGGGCCGCCTCCTCGTCGAGGATCACCGAGAACAGGGCCCGCCACAGGGTGCCGACGGCCACCAGCACCACCACTCCGAGCACGACGATCGTGGTCGTGTCCGACGGGCTGACGGTGAGGATGGACCCGAACAGGTAGGTCAGCACCCCGCTGTTGAGGGAGCCTGCCAGACCGGTCAACACGACGCCCCCGGCGATACCCGAGTAGAAGAACACGGCCAGGGCCAGGTCGCCCGACGCCCGGCGCCTCAGCCGCAGCCACTCGATGGCCAGGGCGCCCACCAGGGCGGCGACCAGGGCCGTCCAGATCGGGCTGGTGCCCAGCAGGAGCCCGGCGGCCACGCCTGCGAACGCCACGTGGCCGATGCCGTCGCCCATCAGCGACAGCCGCTTCTGGACCAGGAAGGCGCCGACGAGGGGCGCACACAGGCCCACGACCAGGCCGGCGGCCAGCGCGAGCTGCATGTACTGGCGGTCGAAGGGCCAAGGAAGGGGGAGCATCAGCCCAGTCCCTCCAGCCACAGGGGGAGGTCCTCCTGGTGGACCCCGAGGCTGACGCCTCGTGAGGCCAGTTCGGCGGGCGGGCCGTCGAAGGCCACGTCTCCCCGGCGCATGACGATGAGCCGGTCGAGGTCGGCGGCCACCGCCCCCAGTTCATGGGAGACCAGCAGGACGGCCGCGCCGTGGTCACGCACCATGTGGACGAGCGAGTCGCGGAACAGGGCCTGCGAAGCCACGTCCACCCCGGCCACGGGCTCGTCGAGCACCAGGAGCTCGGGCCGGTTGACCAGGGCCCGGGCGATGAAGGCCCGTTGCTGCTGGCCACCGCTTAGCTCGGTGACACGGCTCTTGCGCAGCTCGGAGAGGGCCACCGAGGCGAGGGCGTGGTCGACCTCAGCCCGGTCGAGGGCCGTCAGGCGCCGGGCCCACCCGCCCCGGGCCAGCCGTCCCGAGGCCACCACCTCCTCGACGGTCACCGGCATCTGATCGGCTACGTGCGCCCGCTGGGGCACGTAGCCCACCCGCCAGCGCTCTTTCAGGTCGGCGGGTGCCTCTCCGAACAGGCGGACGCGGCCCGCCGCCGGCCGTAGCAGGCCCAGGAGCACGCGCAGCAGGGTCGACTTGCCCGAGCCGTTGGGCCCCACCAGCGCCACGAACTCGCCTTTGTCCACCCTGAAGCTGACCGAGCCGAGAACTCTCTGCCGTCCATAGGAGAACGAGAGCGACTCGGCCGCGAGGGCCGCCAGGGCCGCGGGCGACGGCCCCGCCGGAGCGGGCTCGTTCAACGGGCGCGGCCGGGCCGGCCGGGCCGGGTCACGTGCAGCCGAGGGCAGGGCGCAGCGTGCCCAGGTTCTCCCGCATGATCGCAGCGTACGTCTTGCCGGCCCGGGCCTCTTCATCGGTCAGGCCCTCGAGCGGGTTGAGCACCGCCACCCGCACGCCCGCCTCGCGGGCTAGGGCCTCGGCCACCCGGGGGGAGACGAGCGTCTCGTAGAAGATGGTGGTCGTGCCCGTCGAGCGGACCATGTCCACCAGTTGGGCCATGCGCCGGGGGTCGGGCTCGGCCTCGGGGGAGAGGCCGCTGATCGGTTCCTGCACCAGGTTGTAGCGCTGGGCCAGGTAACCGAAGGCGTCATGGGAGGTGACGATGACCCGCCGGGCACACTGGGCCAGGCCCTGGCGCATCTCGGCGTCGAGGGCGTCGAGCTCGCGGCCGTAGGCCTCGGCGTTGGCCAGGTAGGTGGCCCGGCCGTCGGGGTCGGCCTCGGCCAGGGCCTCGGCCACCTGGGCGGCGATGCGCTTCATGATGGTGGGGTCGAGCCATACGTGGGGGTCACCCTCCTCGTGCCCGTGCCCGTCGTCGTGGTCGTCGTCATGGCCATCGTCGTGGTCCTCGTGCCCGTCGAGCAGGTCGAGGTCATCGAGGACGTCGATGGCCCGGCCCCGGGCCCGTTCGACGGCCCGTTCGATGGCGGGCTGGAAGCCGGCGCCCAGGTAGACGACGAGAGCGGCCGACTCCACCCGGTCGATGTCCCGGGTGGTCAGCTCGAGGTCGTGGGGTTCGGCACCCGCGGGAGTGAGGTTGGTCACCTGGACGCGGTCGCCACCGACCCGCTGGGCAGCCTCGGCCAGGGGGTAGAAGCTGGCCACGACGCCCAGGCGGCCATCAGCCCCCTGGCCGCCCCCGTTGCCGCCGCCGCACGCCGCCGCGAGCATCCCGACGACGATCGTGACCAGGGCAACACGGCGCATTGGGCCTCCGGAGGCTGAGAGCAGTAATAAGAACCGCTCTCCAGTCTAGGGCCGGCGCCTCCGGTCCGCTAGGTGGCTGGTGTCGGAACACTCCCAAGGCGGCCGACCGCCCAGTGCCGACCAGCCGCTCGGCGCGAAGCGCCGATCGCGAAAGACACCAGCCGCCTAGTGCCTCATCCGTTGAGCACCCAGTGGCACCATTCCTCGACGCCCTCGCCCGTGCGGGCGCTGGCCCGGATGACCCGGGCCTGGGGGTTGACGGCCGCCAGGTTGGCGTAGAAGGCGTCTAGGTCGAAGTCGAGGTAGGGGAGAAGGTCGACCTTGTTGACGACCACCACGTCCACCGCCCGGAACATGACCGGGTACTTCAGGGGCTTCTCCTCGCCTTCGGTGACGGCGTAGACCATGGCCTTGGCGTCCTCGCCCACTGAGAACTCGGCCGGGCACACGAGGTTGCCGACGTTCTCGATGACGAGCAGGTCGAGGTCGGGGAGTGGGAGCCGGGCCAGCCCCGAGCGAACCATCACGGCGTCGAGGTGGCACTCGCCGCCGAAACCGGCGCTGGTGTTGACCAAGGTCACGGCTGCGGCCAAGCCGTCGAGGCGGTCGGCGTCGATGGAGGTGGCGATGTCGCCTTCGAGCACGCCGACCCGGGCGTGGTCGCCGATGGTGATCAGCGTCCTTCGCAGCAGGGTGGTCTTGCCCGCACCCGGCGAGGACATGAGGTTGACGGTGCGGACCCCGGCGGTCGCCAGGTCCCGCCGGTTGGCCTCGGCCACCCTGTCGTTCTCGGACAGGATGTCCTCCAGCACGGCCACCCGGTCCCGCCCGGTGGCCTGGTACCCACTGTGGTCGCCGGCCCGCCCGCTGCCGGCATGGCCGTGGCCGTCGTCGTCCACATGGTCGTGCTCGTGCCCGGTACCGTCGGGGTGGCGGTGGAAGCGGCCCACGGCTAGGCCCCCGCCAGGTCGAGGGAGACCACCTGGAGCTCCTCCCCGCTGAGCAGGGCCACGTCGCCGCTCTCGCACGACCCACACAGCAGGACCGGCATGTCCAAGGTGGTCTCGGAGCCGCACGGCCCGCAGCGCACGACGGCCGGCACCTGCTCGACGACGAGCGCCGACCCGGCCAGCGAAGTCCCCGCGGTGAGCACCTCCCAGGAAAAGGTGAGGGCGTCGGGTACCACCTGGCGAAGGTGGCCCACCCTTACTGTTACCTCGGCCACCGGCCGCCCGGCGGCGTGGCGCTCGACCGAGGCGGCGATGGCCTCGCAGAGAGACAGCTCGTGCACGAGGGCCCGTCCTTCCTGGTGCGAAGTAGTACTACGGCGCCCCCGACGGTAGCCGCCGGGCCGGCCACGGGGCCGGCCCGGCCCGGGTGACGGCTACCCCTTGAACGCCAGTCCGGTCACCGTCGCGGCGCAGCCGATGGCCCCACGCAGGCGGGCCCGGCCGGTGGAGAGGTCGATCTCGGCCAGCAGGCTGGGGCGGGCATTGGAGATCTGGACGGCCGCCAGAGCCGAGTTTCCGGTTGCCGCGTCGATGTCGAAGCCGTTCACCGACGAGACGTCGAAGCCGAGGGGACCGACGGGGTTGAGCACGCCGTCGTTGGGCGGGCTCTGGACCACGAGCACATCGAGGTTGGTGTCGATGTCATAGAGGGTCGTGCCCGTGGCCGGCACGTTGGGGCCCACTGTGCGGGGCGAGGGTGGAGCCGAGTTGGTGTAGGCGGCCGCGCTGACCCCGGCAGCCACGGCCCCCCCGCTACCTGCGTAGGTGAGGGCGCCGTCGAGCAAGGTGGCTCCGGTGTCGACGTTGATGCGCAGGTTCTGGCCGGCGTCGCTGACCACCCTGAGCCGGTCGGGGACGGGGTTGAAGTCGACCCCGAAGGCCGAGCCCGACACGGCCTTGTCCAGGGTGGACGCCAGGCTGGCCGCCCCCGTGCCCGGGTCGATGGTGTAGAGACGACCGGTCGAGCCCTCGACCGCCAAGGCGTAGAGGGCCCCGGTGGCCGGGCGGACGTCGATGCCCGCGATGGTCCCGGTCACGCCCGTGACTACGGCGCTGCTGCGCTGCAGGGCGGGCCGGTCGCGGTGGAAGCTGATCAATCGCCCGTCGGAGGTCAGAGCGTAGGTGTCGGCCTCGCCCAGGCCGGGGAAGCTGTTGAAGACCGGGCACCCTGACGAGTCCCTGGTCACCGCCGGCTGGCCCTGGTTGGCCACTGCCACCCCGGGCACGGCCAGGGCGGTGGCCGCCGCAGCCGCAGCCACCAGTCGTAGCGTCCTGCCCATCCCACGCGTCCGCATCCCCTGGCTCCTGTCGTCGCTCCGCACCCGCCGTCAGGACCTAGTTCGGAACTCGAGGCCTCGCCGGATGCGCGATCACCGCACCGGTTCGTTCTTGGGGGGAGGGCGGTCTACCGGACGAGCGGCTTGTAGCGGATGCGGTGGGGCTGGTCGGCGGCCGAGCCCAGCTCCTTGCGGCGGGCGGCTTCGTACTCGGTGAAGTTGCCCTCGAACCAGCGCACCCGGCTGTCGCCCTCGAAGGCCAGGACGTGGGTGCAGATGCGGTCGAGGAACCACCGGTCGTGGCTGATGACGACCGCGCAGCCGGGGAACGCCTCCAGCCCGTCCTCCAGGGCCCGCAGGGTGTCGACGTCGAGGTCGTTGGTGGGCTCGTCGAGCAGCAGGACGTTGCCGCCCCGGCGCAGCAGCTTGGCCAGGTGGACACGGTTGCGCTCGCCCCCCGAGGCCAGGCCCACGGGTTTCTGCTGGTCCGAGCCCGTGAAGTTGAACGACGCCACGTAGGCCCGTCCGTTGATCTCCCGGCTGCCGATCCTGAACAGCTCCTGGCCGCCGGTGATCTCCTCGTAGATCGTGTTGTCGGGCCCCAGGTCGTCGCGGCTCTGGTCGACGTAGGCCATCTCGACGGTGCTGCCCACCTTGAGCGAGCCCGTGTCGGGCTCCTCCTGGCCCGTGAGGATGCGGAACAGGGTCGTCTTGCCCGCCCCGTTGGGCCCGATGACCCCGACTATGCCGGCCGGGGGGAGCGAGAAGGACACGTCCTCGAAGAGCAGGCGGTCGCCATAGGCCTTGGACAGGCCCTGGGCGTCGACCACCAGGTCGCCCAGACGTTCGCCCGGGGGGATGGCGATCTCCAGGCGCGTGCCCGCCCCGTCGGCGGCGCGGGCCTCGGCGAACAGCTTCTCGTAGGCCCCCAGGCGGGCCTTGGACTTGGCCTGGCGGGCCCGAGGCGCCATCCGGGCCCACTCCAGCTCGCGTTCGAGGGTCTTGGCCCGGGCCGTCTCGGCCTTCTGCTCGACACGCAGCCGCTCCTGTTTCTGCTCCAGCCACGACGAGTAGTTGCCCTCGAAGGGCGAACCCCGCCCCCGCTCCAGCTCGAGGATCCAGCGGGCCACCTTGTCGAGGAAGTAGCGGTCGTGGGTGACGGCCACCACCGTGCCCGGGTACTCCTGGAGGGTGCGCTCCAGCCAGGCCACCGACTCGGCGTCGAGGTGGTTGGTGGGTTCGTCGAGCAGGAGCAGGTCGGGCTTGGACAGCAACAGGCGGCAAAGCGCCACCCGGCGGCGCTCGCCACCCGACAGCGTCGACACGTCGGCCTCGCCGGGCGGCAGGCGCAGGGCGTCCATGGCGATCTCGATCTGGCGTTCGAGGTCGTTGGCCCCCTTGGCCTCGATCTCGGCCTCCAGGCGGGCCTGGTCCTCGCCGATCTTGTCGAAGTCGGCGTCGGGGTCGGCGTAGCGGCCCAGGACCTCGTCGTACTGCCGCAGTAGGTCGGCCACCGGCCCCACGCCGTCCATCACGTTGCCCTTCACGTCCTTGGACGGGTCGAGGACCGGCTCCTGGGAGAGCAGGCCCCGGGTGAACCCGGGCGAGAGCCGGGCCTCGCCCGAGTAACCGTCGTCGACGCCCGCCATGATGCGCAGGAGGGAGGACTTGCCCGACCCGTTAGGGCCGATGACGCCGATCTTGGCCCCCGGGTAGAAGGCCAGCGTCATGTCCTTCACGACCTCCTTGTCGGGAGGATGGAAGCGGCTGACCCTTCGCATCGTGAAGATGAACTGTGCGGCGTTGGCCATGGGCCGACCCTACCGGGGCCCGGCCGGCCCCTCGGCCGGTGGCAGCCGGCCGCCGGGCGTGATCGGCAGTGCGAAACGCGACCGTTTCGAAAGTCCGTACCGAGAAGGGAGCCTGATGGCCGAAGCGACCCTCCTGCACGAGGACCCCGTCATCCACCGCCGGCGATGGTTCCTGCTGGGGATCATGTGCCTGTCGCTGGTGATGGTGGTCATGTCGGTGGCCGGCCTGAACGTGGCCTTGCCCAGCATCCAGCGTGAGCTCGACGCCACCGGCAGCCAGCTCCAGTGGATCGTCGACTCCTACGCCCTGGTGTTCGCCGCCCTGCTGCTGCCGGCCGGCGCCCTGGGCGACCGGTTCGGGCGCAAGCAGGCCCTGCTGGTGGGCCTGGTCATCTTCGCCACCGGTTCGGTCATCGGCGGCATCGCCACGGGTGCCAACCAGATCATCGCCGGGCGCATCGTCACCGGCATCGGGGCCGCCTTCGTCATGCCCGCCACCCTCTCGTTGATCACCACCGTCTTTCCCCCCGAGGAGCGCCGCAAGGCCATCGCCATGTGGGCCGGGTTCGCGGGGGCGGGCGGTGCGTTGGGCCCCATCGTCTCGGGGGCGCTGCTGGAGAAGTTCTGGTGGGGCTCGGCCCTGCTGGTCAACGTCCCGGTGGTGATGGTCACCCTGGCGGCCGTGGCCGTCTTCTCGCCCACCTCGCGCGACCCCGAGATCACCCCCCTCGACCCCCTCGGCGCTCTGCTCTCCCTACTGGCCCTGGGCTCGCTGGTGTTCGGCATCATCGAGGGCCCGGTCAAGGGGTGGACGAGCAGCGTCATCATGGGCTCGTTCGCCCTGGCCCTGGTGACCCTGGTCGCCTTCGTTGTCTGGGAGCGGCGGACGGCCCACCCCATGCTGCCCCTCACCCTGTTCCGCGACCGCCGCATGAGCGTGGGCTCGGGGGTCGTGACGATCGCTTTCTTCGTGATGTTCGGGCTGTTCTTCCTGTTCAGCCTCTACCTGCAGTTCGTGCGGGGCTACTCCCCGCTGGCCGCCGGCCTGGCCACCCTGCCTCTGGCCATGGCCCTAGTGGCAGTAGCCCCCCGCAGCGCGGCCCTGGCCGAGCGAGTGGGCACAGGCCCGGTCATGGCGTCGGGTTTCCTGTTCGTGGCCGCCGGGTTTGCCATGCTGGTCTTCGTCGGCCCCGAGACCCCTTACGTGATGCTGATCGCCCCGCTTGTGCTGCTCGGGGTGGGGATGAGCCTGACGGCCGCCCCGGCTACCGGCAGCATCATGAGCGCCGTGCCCGAGGCCAAGGCGGGCGTGGGCTCGGCCGTGAACGACACCACCCGCGAGGTCGGGGGGGCGCTGGGCATCGCCCTGCTGGGGTCGATCAGCAGCGCCGTCTACCGGTCGTCGCTCGACCTCGACGGCATCCCCCTGCCACCCGAGGTGGCGGCCGCGGCCAAGGAGTCCATCGGGGCGGCCACCGTCATCGCCGAACAGGTGCCGGGCGGGGCCGAGCTGGCGGCCCGGGCCGGGCAGGCGTTCAGCGACGCCTTCAACGCCACGTCGATGGTGGCCGTGGCCTTCACCTTGGCCGCGGCGGCCGTGGTGGCCGGCGTGTTCAGCCGGCGGGCCGAGCGGGCGGCCGCGGCTGGCGCCGCGCCGGGCGGGCCCGTTCCTCCCGTCGACCCGGCCCTCGAGGTCGCGCCCAGTTGAGCCACCCCGCGGCCGCCGGCGACGCCCCGGCCCCGCCGGCCCGGCCGGCGTGTGGGGCCCTCGACCCCCGGGTCGAGCGGTCGCGCACCGTCATCCTGGCCGCCACCCTCGACCTGCTGGGTGAGACCGGTTACGGCGACCTGACGATCGAGGCGGTGGCCGCCCGGGCCGGCGTGGGCAAGAGCACCATCTACCGGCACTGGAGCGGCAAGGCCGACCTCGTGGAGGACGCCATCCGGACCCTGCGCACGATGACCTCGCCACCCGAGACGGGGACCGCTCGGGCGCGCGTCACCTTCCTCCTGGAGCACCTCGCCCGCTCGCTGGCCGACTCGACGTGGTCGAACTGCCTCCCGGCGGTCATCGACGCCGCCGAGCGGGACCCCGAGGTACTGGCCATCCTGCGGCGCATCTCGACCGAGCGGTTCGGCCAACTGGTGGACCTGTTGGCCGAAGGACGGCGCCGCAACGAGATCGCCGCGGAGGCCGACCTGACCCTGCTGGCCGAGTGCCTCGTGGGGCCGGTGATGCTCCGCCGCCTCCTGCTTCACGAGCCCTTCCCGCCGTCAGGCGTTCGTTCGCTCGTCGAGCACGTGCTGGGCCCGGCGACGGCCTAGGCCGGTCCCGCGCCCTGAGGGGCCAGGAGGAACTCGACGTTGCCCCGGTCGTCGAGGCGGGCGTCGAGGACGGTGTTGTCGAGCAGGGTGGCGGCACCGTCCTCGAGGAACACGCGGGCACCGCCTTCCTCGACCACCTGGTCGCCCGTCTCGGGGGTGGTGGCAGCCTTGACGGTGAGGCTGTCCTGGCCGTCGGGTGTACTGGCGATGCGCAGTCCCCCGGACTCGGGCAGCGAGGCCCCGTCCACGAGCCTACGGATGGCGGCGGTGGCATTGTCGGTGAGTACCAGCATTTCGCACCTCGTCTTGCTCGGCGGGCATGAACTTCCATCCTTACCCCCGTACGCCCGGCGGTAACCCGCCAGGGGGTTACAGACCCTTTACTTACCCGTTACGGCCGGGTCATTCGGGTTATCGGTCCCAGCCATGACACTGACCGAGAACTTCGATCAATTCGGCCCAGCCCAGCTTGCCCAGGGGCTGGTCGTGGGTCGACACTGGGAGGGGAGCCCATCCGGAGGTGCCGCCGTCGGGGCCCCAGTCCGAGCAAGACACGAACCGCCTGTCGATTTCAGCGGTCGGCGTCGTCCTCGCGCTGGAGGCGCGGGGAAGGTGGCGGCCGCGAGGAGGAATGCCCGACATGTTGAGCCGCCGGCTCAAGATCTCCGCCCTAGCGGCCACGCTGGCATTGGCCGCGGCCGCCTGCAGTAGCAGCGACACGACCTCGACCGGGACCGGCACCGGAGGCCCCGACCCCAACCAGCGGGTCACCCTGCGGATCGCGGCCGGCACCCAGAGCGGGGGTTACCCACACCCCTACGCCGCCATCCGCGGCCCCGGTCGCCTCATCACCACCTACATATTCGACACGCTGGCCTTCCCGGATGTGACCGGCGAGCCCAAGCCGTGGCTGGCCAAGTCGTGGACGACCTCGCCCGACGGCCTGACGTGGACGTTCAACCTGCACGAGAACGTGCGCTTCCACGACGGCATGCCGCTGACCTCCGAGGACGTGCGGTTCACCTTCGACTACAACATCAACGGCGCGGGGTCGACCGCGGGCGTGGCCACGGGCATCAACTACATCGAGTCGGTGACGACCCCCGACCCGCTCACGGTCGTGGTCCAACTGCGCAACGTGCGCCCCAGCTTCCTGCTCGATGTAGGCGGCACCTTCGGGTTCGCCATCATGCCCAAGCACATCTGGGAGACGGTGGAGGACCCGGCCAAGTTCCAGGGGCCGACCTCGCTCATCGGTTCGGGGCCCTACAAGCTCCAGGACTTCGACCTCACCACCAACAGCTTCAACTTCGTGGCCAACGAGGAGTTCCACCTGGGCCCGGCCCGGGTCGAGCGGTTCCAGATCGTGCCCGTGGCCGACGCCCTGCTGGCCCTGGACCGGGGCGAGGTCGACGCCGCCAGCGGCGGCAACTCGCTGATCCCCAAGGTGCAGTACGACGCCCTGGCCAGCCGCTACAAGGTCCTCACGGCCCGCGGCGAGTTCAACCTGGCCCTGTTCTTCAACCCCAGCAAGGGCTACCCCTACAACGAGAAGGCTTTCCGCCAGGGCGTGGTCTACGGCCTCGACCGCCAAGACATGGTCGACCGGCTGGTCGACGGCCGGGGCATCCCCGGCCCGGCCGGCGCCCTGGGCCCGGGCAACGCCTTCCTCAACCCCAACCTGCCCACCTATGCCCATGACAAGGCCCGGGCGGGCGCCCTCTTCGACCAGATCGACCTCCGCGACCGCAACGGCGACGGGCTGCGAGACCGGCCCGACGGCTCGGCCTTCAAGGTGCCCCTGGTGGTCAGCTCCTCGGACACGGCCCAGGCCCAGCTCGTGCGGGAGTACCTGCGGGCCGTGGGCATCGACGTCGAGATCATCGCCGTCGACCAGGCCACGATGGACGCCCGGGGTGGCAGCGGCGACTACGAGATGGCCGTCCAGCACTTCGGCGGGCTCTCGGGCGACCCGTCGGGGCTGATCAACCGGTTCTCCTCGACGACCCGCAGCACGTCGTTCACCCGGGTGCACGGCTACAACAACCCCGAGTTCGACCGCGTGGCCAGCGAGCAGGCCCAAGAGGCCGACCCGGCCCGCCGCCGCCAGCTCGTGAACCGGATGCAGGAGATCTTGGCCGAGGACCTCCCGCAGATCTCGCTCTACGTGCCCGACCAGGTCTCTTTCGTGGACGACAAGAAGTTCGCGGGCTTCGCCTACACGCCCGGCTGCCCTCCATGCGGGGTCACGGGCAACAAGCGCCACCTGGTGGCGGGCACGGCCGACCCGGCGCCCGCCAACTGATGATGGCCCCCAACGACCTGACGTTCCTCGCCCCTCCGGGCGAGGTGGCCGACTGGCGCCTGGTCCTTCTCTGCGACCAGGCGGCCTCGGCCGGGGTGCTGTCGGCCCTGCCCGGCACCGTCGACGGCCTGGCTGCCGACCTGGGCCTCGACACCCACGCCCTCAGGGTGGTCCTCCAGGCCTTGGAGGCGCTAGGCGTGGTGGAGGCCGGCGAAGGGGGTGAGTACCGCCCGGGGCCGTCGGCCCCCGACGCCGACACCCTGCACACCATCGGCCACCACGCCCGGTCGATGCGGCGGTGGGCCACGGCCGTGGGGCCGGCCCTACGGGGCGAGGACCTCAGCAGGGAGGCGGCCACCCCTGACCCCGAGGCCTTCCACGACGCGCTGGCGGCCAACGCCCGCCGGGTCGCCCCGGCGGTGGTCGACGCCTGCCTGGCCCGGTTCCCCGAGGCCCGTACGGTCCTCGACCTCGGCGGGCTCCACGGCGAGTACTCCCTGGAGTTCGCCCGCCGGGGCCTGAAGGCGACCATGCAGGACCGCCCGGCCATGATCGAGGTGGCCCGCAAGCGGGGCCGGCTCGACGCCGCGGGCGTGGAGCTGTTCGCGGGCAGCTTCTTCGACTCGGTGCCCGAGGGGCCGTTCGACCTCGCCTTCTGCTCGGGCATCACCCACACCTTCGACGGTGAGCGCAACCTCATGCTCTACAACAACCTGCGGCCGGTGGTCACCGGGGGGGTGGCCGTCGTCACCTCCATCCAGGCCCGCAACGACCACGCCCGCCTGTTCGCCGTCCAGATGCTGATCAACGGCAACGGGGGCGACACCCACACCGAGGCCGAGTACCGGCAGTGGCTGGGCGAGGCCGGGTTCACCGTCGACGAAGGGGTGTCGGACCTACCCGGGCGCGGGGGCCGGTCGGTGCTCTTTGCGACCTGAGAGGTCGAAGGCGGCGGCCCTCGAGGTGAGGGACCTGGTGGTGACTTACCCCGGCCCGGTGCGAGCCGTGGCCGGGGTGAGCCTCACCGTCGAGCCGGGGGAGTGCCTGGGTGTGCTGGGGGAATCGGGCTCGGGTAAGTCAACGTTGGCCCGGGCGGTGCTGGGCCTGGCTCCCGAGGCCACCGTGGAGGGAACGGTCCGCCTCGGCGACGTCGAGCTGTCCAAGCTGAACGAGGACCACTGGCGCGAGGTGCGGTGGAAGCGCATCGCCCTGGGCTTCCAGTCGACCTCGGCCCTCAACCCCGTTCTCCGTATCGGCCAGCAACTGGCCGAACCGTTGCGCATCCACCTGGAGATGGGGCGCGAGGAAGCCGGCCAGCGGGCCGACGAGCTGCTGGGCGAGGTGGGCCTCGGGCCGTGGGCCTCGGGCCGCTTCCCGCGCGAGCTCTCCGGCGGCCAGCGCCGGCTGTGCCTGCTGGCCATGGCCCTGGCCTGCCGGCCCGACGTGATCATCCTCGACGAGCCCACTGCCGGCCTCGACCCCTCGACCCGCAACCGGGTGCTGTCCCTGTTGGGGGCCGTGCGCGAGGCCGGCACCTCGCTGGTCGTGCTCAGCCACGACGCCGACGCCCTGGAGATGCTGGCTGACCGGGTGGCCGTGCTCTACCGCGGCTGGCTGGCCGAGATCGGGCCGCGGGCCCACGTGCTGGGAGACCCCCGCAACCCCTACTCCTGGGCCCTGCTCAACGCCCGGCCCACGCTGGCCTCGGTAAAGGACCTGCGGGGCATCAGGGGGACACCACCCAACCCCGGCGAGGTGGCCGACGGCTGCCCGTTCTACGGTCGTTGCCACCAGAGCCGCGACGAGCTGTGCACCCATGGGGAGCCCCCGCTGCTGCCGCCCCACGGCGAGGACGGCCCCCGCCTGGTGGCCTGTTCCCGGGGCGGAGTGGTGGCCTTGCTGGCCGCCCGGGGCCTGCGCAAGAGCTACTCGTCGGGGGGCCTGCTGGGCCGCAAGGAGACGCTCACGGTCGTCGACGGCATCAACCTCGATGTCCGAGAGGGCGAAGTCGTCGGCCTGGTCGGCTCGACGGGGGCCGGCAAGTCCACCTTGGGCATGCTGCTGGTGCGGCTGCTGGAGGCCGACGGGGGGACGGTGACCTTCGACGGGCACGACCTGTTCACGGCGTCGGGGGACGGCCTCAAGAGGCTCCGGGCCCAGGTGCAGATGCTCTTCCAGGACCCCTTCGAGTCTCTCTCGCCCCGGCTGACCGTGGCCCAGGCTGTCCAGGAGCCGCTCGATGTCCAGGAGAGGGGCGACTCGGCCACCCGCCGGGCGCTGGTCGAGCGGGCCGTGGCCGACTGCCGGCTGCCCACCGACGAGGCCTTCATGGGGCGCCATACCCACGAGCTGTCGGGCGGCCAGCTCCAGCGGGTGGCGCTGGCCCGGGCGCTGGTGCTCGAGCCCCGCCTGCTGATCGCCGACGAGGCCGTGTCGATGCTCGACCCCAGCGAGCAGGCCAAGATGATCCAGCTCCTCAAGCACCTCCAGGTGGAGCGGGGGATGGCCATGATCTTCATCTCCCACGACCTCTCGGTGGTCCTGCGGGTGGCCGACCGGGTGCTGGTGCTGGCCGGCGGCCGCATCGTGGAAGAGGGGGCGGGTGGGCCCATGCTGGCCCGGCCCCGGCACGCGGTCACGCGGTCGCTCCTGTCGGCCGCCGGCCGCGACCTGCTGTTCGCGGCTGAGAACGGCCACCAGCCCGCCTGATCCTGGCCCAGCGGGCGCCGGTCAGCGCTGGTGACGGGCGACCCGGGGGCTGAGCTTGCGCTCGGCGGCCGTGCCCAGCAGGGTGATGCCCACGACCAGGCCGACCAGGGCGAGCACGGGAGGCAGCAGCCACCACTGCCACGCCTCGGTGATGAACAGCCCCCGGAAGTTGACCGCGTCGCGGATCATGGCCCCCCATGACGGCTCCGTCGGGTCGCCCACACCGAGGAAGGCGAGGCCGGCCTGCAGGCCCACGGCCCGACCGGCGGCCGGGATCAGCTCGGCCACCGACAGGAGCGACAGGTCAGGGAGTATGTGGCGGCGGAGCTGGTGCCAGCTCCCGGCGCCGAACCCGGTGGCCGCCTTCACGTGGGTGCGGGTGCGCAGGCTCAGCACCTGGGAACGCAGGATCCGGGCCGCCACCGGCCAGAACAGGGCGGAGATGACGATCGAGAGGCCCAGCACCGAGCCACCGGTGAGGGCGCCCATGAGCAGCAGCAAAGGCAGCTTGGGGATCACCAGCACGACGTCGGTCACTCGCATGAGCACCGCCCCCGGCCAGCCCGGGAACCAGCCGGCTGCAACGCCGACGATGGCCCCCAGCAGAACCGTGCCGATCCCGGCCAGGACGGCCACCGTGAGCGAGGCCTTGGCCCCGAGGATGAGCTGGCTGAGGATGTCCTGGCCCAGCAGGTTGGTGCCCAGCGTGTGGGCACCCCCAGGAGGTTGGAGGGGCCGCCCGGCCAGCTCGGTAGCCCGGAAGGGGGCGAGACGCCCCCCGAACAGGGCCAGGAACACGTAGAGACCGATGATGAGGCTCCCGGCGATGGCCGCCGCCCGGCCGGGGTGGCGCCTCCTCTCGGACCGCTCCGTACCCCTGGGCGACGACGGGGGCGGGGGAGGGGGGGCACCCTCTTCGATGGGCGAGGGGGTGGTGACGGCGGTCACCGCTCCACCACCCGGGGGTCGAGCTTGCCGTAGATCAGCTCGACCACGAGGTTGGCCACCAGCACGACAATGGCCAGCAGGATGAAGCACCCCTGGAGCAAGGGGTAGTCCCGCCCGGTGACCGCCCGTTCGACGAGCGTCCCCATGCCCGGGTAGTTGAAGATCGTCTCGACGAAGAGCGAACCGCCCACCGCGAAGCCGGCCTGCACCCCCAAGGCGGTGACGAAGGGGAGCAGGGCGTTGCGGCCCGAGTGGCGGTACTTGAGGAGCCGGCGCGAGAGCCCCTTGGCCCGGGCCAGCACCATGTAGTCCTCGCCCAGGGTCGAGATCACCGTGTTGCGCACGATCAGGAACTTGTTGGCGGCCAGGCCCAGCGTCAGCGCCGTGAGGGGCAGGGCGAGGTGGAACAGGATGTCCCCGACCTGCTCGAACACCGACCCGTAGGTGGCGAAGGGCGTGCGCGCCCCGGCCTGGGGGAAGATCGGCCACGTCACCGCGAACATGATGAGCAGGGCGCTGGCGATGGCGTACTCGGGGATGGCCCGTGACGCAGACAGCACCACGATGAGGGCGCGGTCCTTGAAGCGCCCCCGGTTCCAGGCGGCCGTGACCCCGGCCATGAAGCTGATGGCTGACGACAGCATGAGGGCGCTGCCCGTCAACAGCAGGGTCCACGGCAGGCGGTTGCGCATGAGGGTGGAGACCTCGGTGTTCTGGGAGATCGACCACCCGAAGTCGCCCCGCACCAGGTCGCCCAGGTAGTCGCGGTACTGCACGAACAGGGGCTTGTCGAGCCCGTAGTAGGCCGCCACCCGCTCACGGGCGGCGGCGTCGTAGACGAACCCGATGCTGTCGGGGTCGTCGAGCTGGCGCAACGGGTCGCCGGGCAGGAAGCGGGGGAGGAAGAAGACCAGGGTCACCACCGCCCACAGCGTCACGGCGTACAGGGCGATGGTCTTCGCGGCCCGGTGGCGCGCCCGGCGGGGCCCGGCCGGGGACGCTGTGGGGTCGGGTGCGAGCGTGCCGCCGGGGGCATCGACGGCGGGGGCGGCGCTCACGGCGCCGAGGGTACGGGACAGCCGGTCACGCCGGCCACAGCTGCCGCCGGGCCCCTACGGCCCACCCGGCCAGGACCGTGCTCCCGGCTCGGGCATGCGCACCGCCGCCGGGCCCGTGGCTGGGACGGGCGGGGCGGGCGGGCCCGGCCGGGAGCACGGAAGGGCCCGGCCGGGGCGCCTACGCGGCCTTGAGCTGGCGGCGGGACCGGCGCCGGGCGGCCGGCTTGGGCAGCTCGACGACATGGGCGGCGATGGCCGCTCGGGCCTCGGCGGCCCGCAGGGCGTCGACGTAGACGGCCTCGCCGTTGGGGAAGGCCGTCTGCCAATGCGAGGCGGTGGGGGCGGTGGGCATGGCACCGGCCATCGAGAGCGAGGGCCCGCCACCGGAGTTGCCGCGAGAGGCGGCGATGTCCGGCCCGTGCGACGCCGTCTGCCAGTGGGTCATCTCCGGGCTCCCGGGCATCACACCGGCGATGGTGAGGACGGGGTTGGCGCTCATGGGGTTGTCTCCTTCCGGGACGTTCGTTCTCGTAGGTCCATTCACCCACGGATCGGGCCCGGCTCCCAGGGCCCAAGGTCCCGCCAAAGGGCCCACGTCGACGAAAAAGTTGTCAGGTCCGGGCCGGTCCCGGCCTCTCACCTCCGACGGACGGGAAACACCCTCCGCAGCGAAGGGAGAACACCATGAGGGGAACGACGATCACCAAGCTCCTGGGGACGGCCACCTTTGCCGCCGCCCTGCTCGTGCCCGGCGCCGCTCACGCGGCCGAGACGAAGACCGCAGCCGTCGGGGCGCCCGCAGCCACGACCGTGGCTTACGAGCCCGCCACCCGCACCGGCGGCGTTGCCGTCCTGGCCCTGCGGGCCCCGCGGGGCGGCGGGCCGACCGGGCCCATCGACAGCTTCATCAACTGCCCGCCCGGTTACCACCCGTCGCCCTTCGAGATGCCCGTCTACGACGACGACGGCCTGTTCGTGGTCGGCTACGAGACGGTGTGGTTCTGCATCCCCGACGACCTCGAGCCCGCGGGCTGAGCCCAAGAACCGGCGCCCCGCCCGGTCCCCGCCGGGCGGGGCGCAGGCGCGCACCGCGTGCCCCACCGCTGGGCCGGGGGCGGCGCCCTACGCTGCCAGGCCATGGCTGCGGGGGAGGGCACGGGCGGGGGAGAGGGGGCATCGGGCCCGCGGCTGGAGCTGTCGGGCCTACGGGTGACCTACGACCCGGGCGGGGCCGAGGTCCAAGCGCTGCGGGGGGTCACTCTCTCGGTGAGCACGGGGTCGGCGGTGGGAGTGGTGGGGGAGTCGGGTAGCGGCAAGACGACGCTGGCCCTGTCCGCCCTGCGCCTGCTGCCCGCCGAGGCCGCGATCGGGGGCAGCGTGCGCCTGGGCGGAGAGGAACTGGTGGGCGCAAGCGCCGAGGCCGTCCGCCGGCACCGGGGGCGGACGGCGGCCTACGTGATCCAGGCCCCGGGCCGGGGCTTCAACCCGGTGCGGACCATCGGTTCCCAAGTCACCGAGCCCATGCGCCTGCACCTTGGACTGAGCCGCGGCGCCGCCCGCGACAAGGCGAGCGACCTCGCCCGGCTGGTCGAGCTGAGCCCCGACCTGCTGGAGCGCTATGCCCACGAGCTGTCGGGGGGCGAGCGCCAGCGGGCCATGCTGGCCATGGCCCTGGCCTGTGACCCGCCCCTACTGGTGCTCGACGAACCCACGTCGGGCCTCGACAGCTCGACCAAAGCCGCCATCGCCGACACCCTGGACCGGCTACGGCGCGAGGAGGGGGTAGGGCTGCTGGTCATCTCCCACGATTTCGGGTTGGTGGCCCGCCTGACCGACGAGGTGGCTGTTCTCTACGGCGGGATGGTGGTCGAGCACGGGCCGACGGCGAGGGTCCTGGACGACCCCCGCCACCCCTACACGCGCGATCTGGTCGGCGCTTACCCGTCGATGAGCACCCAGAAGGACCTTCGGGGCATCCGGGGAGCGGCGCCCGACCCCGCCGACCCCCCGACCGGCTGCCCCTACCACCCTCGCTGCACCCAGGCCATCGACGAGTGCGCGAGCTGGGAGCCCGAGCTGGCGCCCGTCGCCGGGCGCCGCATCCTGTGCCTGCGGGGAGGCGTCCTCACCCGCCTGGCGGCCACCGATGTCACAAAGACCTACCGCACCGGCATGCGCCGGACGGTCACCGCCCTTCAGGGCGTGAGCCTGGAGGTACGCGAGGGCGAGGTCGTCGGGGTGGTGGGCGAGACCGGCTCGGGCAAGTCGACCCTGGTGAAGGTCCTCGTCGGCGTGGAGGCGCCTGACCGAGGGGCGGTGGAGTGGGAGGGCCGGCCTCTCGCTTCGTTCGGCCGCCACGAGTGGGCCGACTTCCGGCGCCGGGTGGCCGTCGTCTTCCAGGACCCGTTCGAGGCCGTGAGCCCGCTCCTGTCGGTCGCCGAGGTCGTGCGCGAGCCGCTCGACGTACAGCACAGCGGGACCTCGGCCCAGCGGGGCTTGGAGGTAGCCGCCGCCCTGGCCGCCGTTGGCCTGCCCCAGACCGACGCCTTCATGGCCCGCCGGGCCCACGAACTGTCGGGTGGCCAGCTCCAGCGGGTGGCCGTGGCCCGCGCCCTGGTGCTGGGCCCCCGCCTGCTCCTGGCCGACGAGCCGACCTCTATGCTCGACGCCTCCGAGCAGGCGAAGTTGATGGTGCTGCTCAAGGACCAGCAGCTGGCCCGGGGCATGGCCATGATCGTGGTGTCCCACGACCTGGCACTGGTACGCAAGGTGGCCGACCGCCTGGTCGTCATGCATGCCGGCGAGGTCGTCGAGACCGGCCCGGGGGCCGACGTGATCGCCTCCCCGGCCCATCGGGTCACCCGAGCCCTCGTTCAGGCAGCAGCCAGGCTCGGGACGCGCGAACCTATAACGACCCATTCGCCAGGCGATGGGCGGGCTACGGGAGGCTGGAACCTGTGAGAAGGAAGCTGACGGCGATGCTCATCGGGCTGGGGCTGGTCGCCGCCGCCTGCTCCTCCGACAGCGGCAACGGGGGGACAGCCCAACCGGAGCCAGGCGTGACCACGACGATCCCTCAGGTCGCCACCCTGCGCTTTGCCACCATCGCGCCCGGGGAGCGCAACCTCACGCCCTGGACCCAGGGCTCGGGTTACCCGGGCTACTACATGATGACCCTGGTCTACGACACCCTGGTGTGGCTCGACCCCGACGGCCGGCCCGAGCCGTGGCTGGCCCGGGAGTACAGCTCCGACCCGAGCGGGCTGCGCTGGACCGTCCGCCTCCACGAGGGCGTCACCTTCCACGACGGGCGCCCGCTCACCTCGGCCGACGTCAAGTTCACCGTGGAGTACCTGCAGGCCAACCCCAGGCCGCGCTGGGTGCTGACCAACATCGAACGGGTGGAGACCCCCGACGCCACCACCGCGGTGTTCGTCCTCAGAGAACCCAAGGCGTCGTTCGTGCTCAACCCGCTGGCTGACATGCCGATCATCCCCCAGCACGTGTGGTCGGCCATCACCAACCCCCTCGACGAGGTCACGATGCTGCCCGTGGGCAGCGGGCCCTACCGGATGGTGGAGTACGTCGAGGGCCAGGTCCACCGCTTCCAGGCCAACCCGGACTACTTCAAGGGCCGGCCCATCGTCGACGAGATCGTGATGCCCATCATCGGCAACAACCAGGCGGCCTTCACGGCAGTCCAGAGCGGCGACGCCGACGCCGTGTCGGTTTCGATCACGCCCGAGCTGAGGGCCCAGTTCAACCAGGGCGGGCTGAAGACGGCCGGCGGCTCCGGCTACCGGGGCTGGTACCTGTACATGAACACCGGCCGGGCCCCGTTCGAACGCCCCGAGTTCCGCCAGGCCATGGCCGCGGCCGTCGACAGCAACGACATCGTCCAGACCGCCCTGCTGGGGGCCGGGGCCACCGGCAGCCCGGGCTTCGTCCACCGCTCGGTGCCGTGGTCCAACCCCGCCACCCGGGAGGGCCCGCTCGACCTCAACCGGGCACGCACGCTGCTCGACGGGCTCGGGTTCCGCGACACCAACAACGACGGGGTGCGAGAGATGGACGGGTCGCCGCTGGAGTTCGAGCTCCTGGTGCGCAGCAACGACCCTGTGGCCGTGAGGGCCGCGGAGATCCTCAGCCAGTCGGTGGCCCGGGTCGGCGTCAAGCTCAATGTGGCCGCCCTCGACCAGGCCACCGCCGGCAACCGCACCTGGCCTGATTACCAGATCGGCCAGTCCCGGGGCGACTACACGATCGCTCTGTTCTCGTGGGCCGCGGCCGTGCAGCAGGACCCCGACTTCCTGCGCTCGCTGTTCCACTCCAACCCGTCGGTGGGCACGCTCAACCGGTCCGGTTACCGCAACCCCCAGTACGACGAGCTGGCCGACCAGCAGACCAGGGCGGTCGACGAGGCGACCCGCAACCGCCTGCTGGCCCAGATGCAGGAGGTCCTGGCCCGGGACATGCCGGCCTACCCGATCTTCTATCCCGACGACATCTTCCCCTACCGCGAATCGACATTCGACCGGTGGGTCTATTACAAGGGCGTCGGGATCCTGAACAAGGCGTCCCTGCTGGCGCCCAGGTAATCGGTCCCGCCGCCCATGGCCGCCCCGGCCGCGGCGGACGCCACGCCCGTGGGCCCGGCGGTGCCGGCCGCGCGTCCCCGCCGGCGCCACCGGGCCCTACGCCGGCTGGCGGTAAGGGGCCCGCAGTACCTGCTGATCGTGCTGGTGGCGGCCAGCGCCAACTTTGCCCTGCCTCGGATGATGCCCGGCAACCCGGTGGACCTCCTGCTGGGCGAAGACGCCAACCGTCTGCCCCCTGAGACCATCGCCGACGAGCTGGCGCGCGTCGGTCTCGACCAGCCCTTGGTCGTCCAGTACGGCCGGTACATGGCGGGCCTGGCCCGGGGGGAACTGGGTTGCTCGTTCCGCCACCGCAAGCCCGTCTCGACCCTGCTGCGAGAGCGCCTCCCGTGGACGCTGCTGCTGGTGGGGACGGCCCTGGTCGTCAGTACCGTGCTGGGCGTGGCGCTGGCCGCGCTGGCGGCCTGGCGCCGCGGTCGGCGGCGGGACACGGGGTCGATCGCGCTGTTCACGTTCTTGGAGTCGACGCCGCCCTTCTGGATCGGCCTGCTACTTCTCATCTGGTTCGCGGCCACCCTGCGATGGTTCCCGCTCTTCGGGCACATGTCGCTCGACCGCACGACCGGGCTGGCCCGCGTCGGTGACATCGCCCACCACCTCGTCCTGCCGGCGGCCACCCTCGTGCTGTCCAGCGTCGGCGCCGTCTTCCTGCTGGCCCGGGCGTCTCTGCTGGGCGTCATCCGTGACGACTACGTGCTCGTGGCCCGGGCCAAGGGCCTCAGGGAGCGGACCATCGCCGTACGCCACGCCCTCCCCGCAGCCTCGTTGCCCATCGCCACCAGCGTCCTGCTACGCGTGGGCGCACTGGCCGGCGGGGCAGTGATCATCGAGCGGGTGTTCACCTATCGCGGCGTGGGGTCGCTGCTGCTGGAGGCGTCGTTCGGACGCGACTACCCGCTCCTGCAGGGCGGGCTGTTCGTCCTGACGGTCATCGTGGTCGGCGCCAACCTCGTGGGTGACCTCATCTATCCCCGCCTCGACCCTCGCGTGCAGCGATGAGGAAGTCGGGCAGGGGCAGGGGAGAGGGACGCAGGGGGCGCCCCACCGGCCGGGGCAGCCGGGCCCTGGTGGTGGCCGGAGGGGTCGTCTTGGCCGTCTTCGCTCTGCTGGCCGTCCTCGGGCCGGCGCTCGCCCCCTACGGGGCCGGGGAACGGGCGGGGCGGCCCTTCCTGGAACCGAGCCGGGCCCACCCGCTGGGTACCGACGACATCGGCCACGACATCCTCAGCGAGCTGATCGGGGGCGCCCGGGTATCGCTGGGGATCGGGGTGGCGGCCGCGTCGATCGCGGTAGTGGTCGGGGGCCTTCTGGGTGCCGCCGCCGGCTACCGCCGGGGGGCGGCCGACGCCGTGCTCATGCGGGCCGTCGACTTCGCCCTCGTAGTACCCACCATCCCGCTCATCATCGTCGTCGCGTCCTACCTGGACCGGGGCATGCGCACCCAGGTGATCCTGGTGGCCTTCCTCCTGTGGGCCGAGCCCGCCCGGATCGTGCGCAGCCAGGTCCTCTCCGTGCGAGAGCGGGCGCACGTGCTGGCCGCCCGTACCTTCGGGGCCCGCGGGCCCTACCTCCTACGCCGCCACGTGGTGCCGGCCGTGACCCCGCTGCTCATCGCCCAGTTCGTCCGGGTGGTGAGCATCGCCATCCTGCTCGAGGTCGCCCTCAGCTTCGTGGGCCTAGGGGACCCGGTGCGCCGTAGCTGGGGGAGCATGATCCAGTTCGCCACCGAGCGGGGGGCGTTCCTGACCGGCGCCTGGAAGTGGTGGATCGTGCCCCCGGGCCTGTGCGTGGCCTTCGTCGTCTGCAGCTTCGCCTTCGTGGGCCTCGGCCTGGAGGAGCGCATCGACCGCCGCCTGGCCCGGGGCTCGGCGGGCATGGCCAGCCGGCGCTGAGACCGGCTAACAGCCCGTGGTCGCCCTGTGGGCGGCCACTGTCGTGGTCGTGCTCCCGCCCCTCTTCTCGTTCTCCTGATCCGGGGCCGGTCGTGCCAACCGGCCCCCACGGCCCAGAACTCCGCCGGGCACGCTGGTAGCCCAGGGCGTCAGCCGATGTTGATGACCGTGGTCTCGGAGATCATGCCCAGCGCGTAGTGGCGGTTCACGAAGCAGGCGAAGACCGTGCGACCGGGGGTCAGGGTGAGGGGGGCCTTGGCCCGCTCGCCTCCGAAAGCGAAGGCCTCACCCCCCACCGACGCGTCGGGGCACATCTCGAAGAAGCCCTCCTCACCCAGGTCGAAGGCCGCGATCAGCTCGGCCCGGGTGAGGTCTGCGCACTCGGGCCCGAGGTTGATCGGGACGATGACGTGGGGCGCATGGCCGAGGTTGATGAAGTTGGTGTTGTAGGTCCCGTTGGGCAGCACGCCCGGGATCCCCCGGAAGGCGAAGTCCACGGCCACGACCGCGTAGTTGAACGTCCTGTGCTGGGCCACCGCGGCCTGGGGAGCGCTCACCATCGCTGCTGCTGCTATGCCCACCGCCACCAGGGCCTTCCTGCCACGAACGTTCCTCAAGTCCCGCTTACCCCCTCGTGAGCCGCCCGCCTGTGCGGACGCGGAGGCCAGCATGACGAGCGGGGCCCCACCTGTCGTCCGTGCCAGCACGGACTCGCCCACTTACCGTGCCCAGCGCGAGCTCTCCGGCCGGCTTGTGACCCGGAGGAGCGGTTGGGCGGCCTCACACACGATGGCGGCGTTGGGGCGGCTGCAGAAACCTCTTCACTCCGCGCCCTTCCTGGTCGATGACATGCATAGGCGTTCAAGCCACCGGGCGAGCGCCGTCGGTCGACCGACCACCTCATCAGAAGGAGACTCAGTCGCCATGACCCAACCCCGCCCGCAGCGCCGATCGGTCGTCGTCCTCCTCGTGGTGGCCGCGGCATTGCCGCTGGCCAGCATCCCCTCGGCGGCGATGGCCGCGACGGAGCCCACGAGCACGACCAAGTGCACGTTCCTGCAGCGGCTCCTGGGATGGTGCACGACGACCACGACCACGACGACCACGACGACGACCGTGCCCACGACGACGACGACTGTCCCCACGGCGACGACGTTGCCCACGACGACGACGGTCCCGGCCTCGGCCTGTGGTGGTTACCCGACGGTGCCCAAGACCGGTGGTGGCGTGTGGACCTGTGCCTTCTCCGACGAGTTCAACGGCCCAGTCCTCGACCGTACGGTGTGGCTCCCTCAGCAGACCAAGGGCTCGGGTTTCGACTCCAACGACCACGATTGCTTCATGGACTCGCCGAACAACGTGTCCGTGAGCGGGGGGAACCTCGTGCTGACTAGCCGGCAGGAGCTCGCGCCGTTCATCTGCGAGGACAGGGTCCCCCGGGTCACCCAGTACACCTCGGGCTCGGTCTCGACGTACCAGCGCGTGAGCGTGAACCGAGGGCGGGTCGAGGTGAGGGCGAAGATCATCTCCGCCAAGGTCCAGGGCACCCACACCGCCTTCTGGCTGTTCCCGCAAGACCTGAACGGGGGCCCGGGCAGGGGAGAGATCGACATCGCCGAGATCTACGGCCGCTACAGCGACCGCGCCATCCCCTACGTCCACCACCCGCTGTCGTTCCTCGACCCCAATGCCACCAACAACTACTGCCTTATCGCCGACATCGCCGACTGGAACACCTACGTGGTCGAGTGGACCGCAGAGTCGATCAGGATCATCTACAACGGCCAGGTCTGCCTGACCAACACCCTGGGCGCGTCCAACTTCAACAAGGACTACATGGTGGCGCTCACCCAGGGCCTCGGCTGGCCCGGGAACGACTTCCAGCCCGGTGTCACCCCGCTGCCGGCGCAGACCATCGTCGACTACGTCCGGGTCTACACGTAGGGCGCTGAGAGACGGCCGTCGGGCAGGGCGTCCGGTGCTGCACGACCACCAGGAACGTGACGGGTGGCCGCGACGGGAGACTGAGAGTCGAGCAGGGCCGAGCTTGACGAGGACTCAGCAAGCCAAGGAGAAACGGAGCGCAAGGTACATATGGAGAGATGATCGCCTGGGACGATCGTGAGCTGCCGTCGTGGCGCCAGCCAATCTCTTACGCGCGCGGGTTGCGCTGGCTCTTTCCGCCGCCGTGCAGCACGCGCCGGGTCATCACTGCGCTGTTGACAATCGGCTTCGCTGGCTTCGTCGGTGTTTGCTCCCAGGCGACCTTCGCAGTGCAGAGCGATGTTGATGCCGCGGTCGTGCGCTACGCGAGGGCCGTCGCCCTCGGCAACGGGGCCAGTGCATACGAGGTATTGTGTGCCGCTACGCAGAGACGGACGTCGGCCGCAGAATTGAGCGGGCTCGCCGCCGAGGAGGGGGGCGTCGAGGTGCTCGGCGGGGGTCTTCGCGGCTCGGGATCTGAGGGATTATGGCCCTGGTCACACCGGGGCGTTGGAGGAGTCAGGTTGCGGATCGGCGGCGTGGAAGATGTGCGCTACATCAAGATGCGGGACGAAGGCGGTTGGAAGGTCTGCCCCCGAGACGGGGAGTCTCTGCTTGGAAGGTGATGCACGCGCCGGCGGACAGGCTTCGAGCGCGATCAGGCCACGATCAGGTGGGCACCGCCCAGGAGCGTGGGGCACCCTATGAACGATCTCCTGCTCCGGTTCCTCCGTGCGAGATCGAACATGCAGGACCATTTCCACGAGATCGCACGGCGCGGTATCGACCCGCGGCGAGGGCACACCTATGGTCCGGGAATCGAAGAGTACGACTGTTCGCTGTTGGCTCTGGTCGATAGCCGCGGGATCCCCGAACCGAGCCGCTGGCGGCTCACGAACGACGACCGCGAGGCCCTCGAGCGCGCTCTCGGGGAGGAAGGCGTGGATCTTCCCGGGCCACTCTTCCCACCGCTGCTCGAAGCGTAGGCCGAGCAGTTGCGTGGCGGGTGCGGCCGTAGAGCGATCCCCAGCGATCCCCATGGAGCCGCAGTCGGCTAACCGCCCCTGGGCACACGCAGAGACGGCCGTCGGGCAGGGCGTCCGGTGCTGCACGACCACCAGGAACGTGACGGGCGGCCGCGACGGGAGAGTCGAGCAGGGCCGAGCTTGACGAGCCCCCCAAGCGCCATTTCCTGCCAGGGGGAACTGACGTCCCAGGCGATAGGTAATGCGTGTGGGTATACTTGCGGTATGACGCAGATCGCCGTGAAACTGCCGGATGGGCTGGTGCGCGAGCTCGACGAGCTGGTCGCCCAGGGGCTGTTTCCGAGCCGCTCGTCGGCGGTTCGGCGCGCCGTCGAGCTCGTCGTTTCGCAGAAGCGACGCGATGCGCTGGAGGAGGCGTACGCCAACGGCTATCGACGGGCCCCCGAGGCCGAGACCGAGTTGGTCGAGGCGAGCCGCCTAGCGAAGCAGGCGATCGACGATGAGCCCTGGGAGAAGTGGTGGTAGGCAGAGGCGAGGTCTGGTGGGGTGAGACACCGGACGAGAAGGGCCGGCCGTTCCTCGTCGTGAGCCGAGATGCGGCAAACCGCGTGATGCAGCGGGTTCTCGTGGCGCCGGTGACGAGCCGCATCCGCGGCGTTCCCAGTGAGCTGCAACTCGGCGAGGCCGAAGGCCTCCCGATCCCGTCCGTTGCGTCCTTCGACAACCTTCAGCCGTTCCCGAAGGCAATGCTCGTCCACCGGATCGGCGCGTTGGGCCCGGATCGATCGCGCGACATCTGCCGCGCCGCGGGCATCACTCTCGACTGCTGAGCGAAACCGTCGGCTGGACTGGTGCGAGCCCACATTCGGCGAACGAATAGGAACTCGAAGCGGTCGCGCGCGGGCGACGCGGAGCCGACGAGACTGGGGGGCGTGCCGAGTCACTCGCTGAACGAGCCGGTCATCGCAGCGCGGGCCGTGGAACGCCACGCCGATTTCGTCCGTCGCCCGCTCGGCTTTTGGTCATCGGCCGTGCACGGTCTGCTTGGTCATCTCGAAGCTGTCGGGTTCCCGGCGCCACGACTGGTCAACGTCACCGACGACTACGAAGAACTCACGTGGGTCGAGGGAGAGTCGGGCGCCGCAACATGGGCGAAGGTGGTCGATGAGGAGGGCCTGGGTCAGTGGGCCCGCTTGCTTCGTCGCTACCACGACGCGGTGCGGGACTACCGAGCTGAGCCGGATGCCGTGTGGTCACGCGGTCGGGGAACCGGCTTCATCTGTCATGGTGATCCGGGGCCGTGGAACACGGTCTGGAAGGGAGGAACGATCGTCGCCTTCATTGACTTCGACCATGCCCACCCTGGGTCACCCCAGGATGACATCGTCTACGCGCTCGAGTTCGGCGCGCCGTTCCGGGACGACGACACATGCGTCAAACACATGGCGTACCCGTCGACACCCGACCGTCGACGACGGATCCAGGTGCTCTGCGACGCGTATGGCGTCGCCGTACCGGCGAACCTAGCCACTCTCGTCGCAGATAGGCAGCTACGAGACGGCGCGCTTGTTGCCGATCTTGCCCGGCGAGGACTTGAACCCCAGGCGACCTGGGTCCGGGAGGGCTACCTCGAAACAATTCGCCGCAGGGCGGAGTGGAGCGCGTCAGCGAAGCTCTGAGTAGACTGTCTTCCAGGCCGCGTGGAATCACGGTTGGTCGACTGGAGTGATCCCATACGCCCGTGAAGGGTCCGAAGTAGGTGCGCGCGGCTCGGGTCGGCACGCGAGGAGTCAGTCCAGTCGCTCAGCCAGCCGCTCCAGACCGTTCCTGATCGTTCGGCCATACCCGTCGTCACTCAGCGCTCCGACAGCCGCTCTGCCGCGCTCCAGGTGCCAACGAGCTGAAGCGATGTCACCGAGCTTGCGATAACACTCGCCGAGGTTCAGGTGGAGTGATGGGTAGAAGCCAGTCACGGTCCCTTGTACGCCAGCCTGCCGAGCTCTCTCCTCGGTGACCATCCCGGCGGCTTCGAGCGCCCGCAGGTCCCAGACCAGCTCCTCCGAGACGTCGTCTTGGACGTCGGCCATCGCATGCGCGAGGGCGCAGCGGTGGAGGGGGTCGCCATCCTCTTCGCCGATGTCGCTCCAGACCTCGGCGAAGACACTTCTCGCAGCCTCGCGCTCCCCGCGCTGGCTCAACTTCAGTCCCTCACCGATTCGAACCATGGTCGGCTCGACTTCGAACATCCCGATCCCCACGGTAATGCGCCGCGGTCGTCGAGGGTTCACCGCAACAACGGCTGCTTGACTGGTGTGAGCCGTTATTCCGGGCACCTCAAGGAATACCTGAGGTCACCCGACACCATCCTGATCTGGCTCGCGCCTGACGGTCATGAGCCACTCGGCGATGGCTCCTGGGTCGTCCCCTTCCTCGAGACGCCTCTGCAGTTCGTCGCGAACTGCGACACTGAGACCTGATGGGCCTTCCGCTGTGTGGCGGAGAAGCTGGCGCATCTCGTCGTTCGTCACTTCCCCTGTCGATACGTGGATGCCGGCCTCGCCGGGAGGACGGTCGGCGCCGGCGAGCCCGTGATGGAAGTCACCGATCCCGCCGAGCGCCGTCGGGAGGCGGTCTGGGGCGAAATGTCCCCCGAACGTCCAATTGAGAAGCACCCGCTCGTCGGCGTCGAGGATGCGGACAGTCGCGGTCCGCTCCCCGTCAGAGCAGGCGATGAAGGCCCCGAACGGGGACTCGATCGGCTGCCTCTCCACGCCGGCAGCATCGACACCTCGATCCACGCAGCATCGGCACCAGCGACGCCATCAACGGCGCAGCACGACCATTCGGGTCCGCCCGAGCAGTGCTCGTGCCCTCCGACAACCTCACGAGGTCCCAGCCCGGGCCTCGCGAACGGTGGATCAAACCAACCGCTGCCGCCACCGCCGTTTGACGACTCCCAGCCCCCGTCCGTCCGCCGGAACACCTCGACCTCGGAGTCCAGGCGGTCTTCATCGTCGTCGTCGTCCCAGTAGCGGGAGACGTGCAGGACGGCCCCGAACCGCGACCCCGCCCAACGGGCAAGGGGGACGACCTCGCCGTCATTGAGCACCTCGGGGAGTGGGGGGAGGCCATGATCGAGCACCCACTCGCTCCAGTCGCTCATCCACTCCCACTCGAAGGACGGAGGCCGCACGGCGACATCATCCCCGACCTGGCACCCTGGCATCCGTGAACGTCGAAGCGCTAGCTCTCGAGGCCCTCACCCGGGGGAGCGTCGACGTCGTGACCCGCTCTTCCTTCGCACCGGGCGAGGCGAAGGCGCTGGCGATCGACGCTCATGACGGAACCGCCGCCGTCCTCGTCGTGCGACGCCGGCGTGATGACGCCTGGATCGTCGACGTCGTCAGGTTCGTCAATGAAGCCGGTACGTGGACCGATCTGGGTTCCGGAGGGGGGACGTGGGGTGAACTTCCGTTGGACCGGGATCCGAGTGAGCGGCCGTCGTTGGGACCGATTTCCTTCGGGTGGTCCCTTGTGCGAGACGAGGGATTGGTGACCGCCGGCGGGTTTGTCAGCGGCGCCGTCCACTCGGTCGAGATCGTGGTGGGCGATCAGACCCGCCGCGTGGCCCTCCGGCCCGACTCAGCCGCCTTCGTCATCGCCGCAAAGGCGGCAGATGACCACGACGTCGACGCGATCGACGTCCGCGCCCTCGACCGAAACGGAGACGTCGTCGATAGTTCTGCTGCCCGGCGCGCTGAACGCGACGCCGCCCTGCCCGGCATCACGGTTGCCCAAGCCCTTGAGTTGCCGAACGGAAGCAGGGCGACAGTCCGAGGCGTGTTGCTCGCTCTTCCGGGCCAGGCGCCCCTTCTGTGTGACGACATCGACGCCGGGCCACCTCCGGAGTGCAGTGGCGCTGCTCTTCGCCTCAACACGAGCGATCCAATGCCGCCGACCGCCGTGGAGGACGGCTCGTTCTCCACGTTCATGATGGTGGTATCCGGGGTGATTCAAGACGGTCTTCTGACTCCGGTCGAGTAGGCGTCCGACGTCAGCGCTCGCAGCGCCGCGTAGGAGCTCCAGGGGGAACCGGCACGCTGCGCATGGCGGTCGATCGCTTGATAGCTGTAGCCGAGGGCCTCGGACACGACGGGCGGCGGGCAGTCGAGGACGAGCTGGCGCAGCGCGCCGGTCCTCGCGCCCGTGATGTCAATGCCCATCTGAATCGCAGCGGTCCGCAACGTCGAGGGGAGCAGGTGCTTGTCGGCGCTCCTGCCGGGGAACAGGAAGGGGCTCGTCGGGTTGCTGGCGGTATTGAGGTTCGGCCCTCCGCCGATGAGGTCGGCCACTATGCCTGAAAACGGTGCGGGAACAGGGGCGAAGCCTGCTCCCAGGCGCAAGCTGACCTCCTCACCCTCGACGACGACGTCGGAGAGCGTCAGCGCGGCAATACGCGTGAACGGCTGACCGAGGAGCACCAGCATCATTGCGGCGACGCGGTGCTCGAGGCAGCCGGTCGAGGGATCGAGCAGTCGGCGGAGGAGCTCCAGTCGCGCTGGTTGGTCAAGAACCGGGGCGTTCCCGAACTGCCGGCGCGTCAGCTTCAGCTTCGGGGCACGTCGAGTCGCCATGGCCCAACGAAGGAAGGGGACGGCGTGCACCCGGGTAGAGGGAGGCGCGGCGAACCAGGCGTCGACGTCGACCTGGGTGCAAACGGGCAGCTCCCGGCCGCGCGCTCGGAGCCAAGCAAGGAGCGCACCAGCGACTCGGATCCGCTGGGTGGCACCGTTCACCTGTCCCTCGCTCACCGCCTCCGCGCGGGCCCGCCTGACGAGCTCAGGCCGAAGCTGCCAGGTGGCGAACAAGCTCAGCATCTTGAGCTCGTCGGCCGTACCTGCGTGCTCGGCCAGGTGGGTGGCCACCCACCTGTCGAACCGGGCGAGCCCGTCATCCCGCTTGGGCAGCAACCCGACGGCCACCAGCAGCCCTCTCACGTGGTTGGCCGAGCGACGGTTCTCGAACGCATCGAGCCCGGCGTGGGTCAGCGGGACGGCACCGGAGGCGAGACCCTGTAGAAGGTCCCGGGCGTGGGGCGCGTAGAGCCAGATGACGATCCGGTCGGGGCGCGCCGCCTGGAGCAGTCGTACGCGCAGGGCCTGGAGGTCGACGTCGCCGACCAACAGCTCGTCGAGCAGGTCAGCCAGCTGGCACCACTCGCAGATCCCGTTCACCAGGTTCCACTCGGTGCCGCAACGTGGACAGGTGAAGTCTTCGTCGATACCCGCGCACGGCGAGCACAAGCGGCGTCCCGCCCCGTCCATCCCGGGGAGCAGCCGATGGGCGCCGCACGCGGCGCAGCTGCCTCGGCTTCGGATTGCGGCGGCGTGACAGGCCGCGCACAGTGGCCCGTCGGGCATCGTCTTTCTCGCCTGGCGTTGCGGCCGCCGGCAGCGGGCACACGTGGCCAGCCGGTGTTCAGCCACCGTCGTTGTGGCGGGTGACTCGGGCCCGGCGCGGCCGGACCGTGGTGGCCATGTCGACCACGTTGGGGCCTTGAGCCGCTCGCCGCTGGCGCACGGTGGCGTGGACCTCGAGCAGGTCAGCAGGGGAGCAGGCCAGGATCTCGCACAGCGCCGAGAAGACCTCGAGGTTGAGCCGCTCGGGGGTTTGGGTCACGAGGCGGTGGATTTGCGACGACGACACGTCGATGCCGTGGGCCACCAGCTCCCGTTGCAGCGCGGTGATCTGGTGGATCCCGCGTTCGTGCATCCGCTCCTGGAGCCGCCACGTGAACCGGTTCGACGCGATCATGATTTCCCTCTCTTTCCGGTGTCGAGGCCCAGGGGCCCGATTGCCCGGTCCAGGGCCGCCCGCAGCGAGCGCGTGCGGAAGTCCGACGACACACACGTGTAGATCGAGGTGGTGGAGGCGTGCTCGTGGCCGACCTGCTCCTGGACGAACCGGGCGTCGAACCCGTCCTCGATGAGGTGGGTGACGTAGGAGCGACGCAAGGAGTGGAACGTGAGTTCCGCCGGCAGCCCGAGCTCCCGTCGGATGGACGCGAAGTGGTCCTCGATGCGGGTCTCGCTGACGCGCCCGCCGCGCTCGGTGGGCCAGAGCATCTGGCCCCGCCCTCGGGCGAGCGCCGGGCGGATCTCGGTCATCCACTCCTCGAGGCACTCGCTGGCCCAGCCGAACACGCTCAGCACGCTCCTTTGCTTGGGCGCCGAGCCCTTCATCGCCTTGCCGTGGCGGACGTAGAGGACGCCGAGGCGGCCGAACTCGGACGCCTGAGGATTGACGCCGAAGTCCTCGACGTCGAGCATGCGCACTTCGCGACGGCGCAGGCCCCAGGCGTAGGCGACCTTCAGGAGCGTCGCGTCCCGGAAGGCGCTCAGCCACCCTTTCCGGCCGCGATCACGAATGGTGACAACGAGGCCGTCGGCGCAGTCGAACAGCGCTTGGAGCTCGTCGGGCGTGAACGCACGGAGACCGGCCCGTCCCTGGGCTTCCTGCACGTGCGTCGCCGTGTTCCAGTCGTGGCACACCTGGGTGGGGTGCGTGCCGAACCGGTCCCAGCACTCCTGTGGCCAGCCATACGCCGCGTCGACGATGTAATCGCAGAACAGGCGCAGCGTGATGGCCTTCGACCGGATCGTGGACTGGCGGAGGTGACGGACTGCGCGCTGGTCGCCCAGCCACTCGTCGACGAGTTGCGGGCTCCACCGCCATGGGTATTCGCCGGCCTCGGCGACGAACCTTCGGATTTCGGCCTCGCGGGCGTTGATCGTGCCGAACGCCAGGTTCCGCGCCAGCTGTTGGTTGCGCCAGCCCTCCAGCATCTCGACGAACGTCCGCGAGGTCGTCCGCTGCCACGGCACGCAGCGGCACCACCTTGCTCCCACCCTTCTGCTCCACGGACCCCCTTCCCGTTAGACGGGAGTATTTCCCATCAGGCGGGAGAGGGGCAACGATCACCGCAGTGGATGAGAGGCCGTGTGTTCACCCGAGAAGTCGTCGCCACGGACCCTCGTTGGGCGCCGCAGCCGCTCACCGGGGCGCTTACCCTGCAGCCCGAAGCCGAAGACAACCGTGTACCGGCGCATTTGTCGGGGAGCTTCCCGTCTAACGGGATCGAATAACGGCTGCTTAACTTGACATAACGTGTCTTATGGGCGGTCAGTGGGAGTACACCCGGCGTGCACCGCCCCCAGCTGTGAACTGAAGCCCAGATGTCACTGGAAATGTAGGCCTCGTGTCAGCGGATCGAGGCGTTGCCGGGCTGGACCTGGCTACCCGGCGACGATTTCTACCTGCTCAGTCGCTATGCGCTACGCGAGGGTCACACGGACGTTCCGACGGAGCACCGGGAGTATGGGCGCCCGTTGGGCATGTGGGTCCGGCTACAGCGGGAAGATCACCGCAAGGGCGTCATGAACGAAGCGACGCGAGAGAGACTTCGAGCAACCCCCCACTGGCACTGGTAGGCCAAGCTCAACCACCCCCTCAGCGACCAGCCCCCGCCCACTGTCACGTCGCTGGCGCTGGCACTGTCAGCTTCCCGTCACTTCACACAAAGTGCTTGACAGGTTCCGCAGCGCAGCGATCCTGGCAGAGTTTCAGGTGTCGACGGTTGCGAAGTCGACGCCAGCCGCCTCCATCGCTCCAGCCCATGTCCGACCCTGATTTCCCGGCGTGATGCGAACGGACGCTCGATGGTGAACGGCGGCGCCAACGAGTTCTGCGAGAAGCAGGTTCGCGCCGCGCTCGATGGCAACGCTCACGGCTTCGTCAACGCTCGCCCGAGGGTCGAGCACGACGAGGCGGTTCGCCGGGGGCCTGAGTACGCGGTCCAGGGCCGCGGGGGCCTCAAGATGCCGCCGAGAGAGAGTCCCCGTCCGAGCCGAGTCTGAGACGGCACGGGAGAGCCGGTAGTGGAAGCCGTACGTCGTCGCTACCGGCCCGGGCTGGCCCAGTTCCGGGAGGGAGCCCGCGATCGCCAGGAGCGCGAGGTGATCGTCGACGATGATCACTCCGAACTGGAGAGATCGGGATCGTCGGCGCTCAGTTGTCGGCTCCGTTCGGCGAGCTCGCCCGCGAGTTCGGCAAGCGCAGCGTCGACCTCACCGGACGACTCGGCGTCGAGATTGAGCTCACGATCGACGAGTGCTCGAAGCACCTCGCTCCGTGTGGAGCCCTCGGCCGCAGCTCTTGCGTCGAGTGCGGCCTGTTCGGCCAGGGTGAGGTAGATGTTCGTCCTTCGCACGAGATGAGCATACACCGCGGCATACACCGCGCGCTGGCGACGACCGTCAGTTTCCCTGCGCCGCCACTGTCATCTTCCCTTCACTTCACACTGAGTAGTCGTGAATTCTCCTCTCGGTCAGCCCTGCAGGTCCTCAGGTCGACACGACAACGCAGGGATGACCATCGTCACGGCCCGGAACCAGCCCTCGAATGGCACGCGAATCGGGCCGTTCGGAACCTGAAGCTCCGCCCCCCAGCTCATGGTCACATCGGCGGCGCGGACGCTTGCCACCTTGCGGGGAGGCGGCGCAACAACACGGCGGCGGCGGCCTTTTTATGTAAAGGCGCAACAGTGTTCGGGTTGTTAACTCCGGGCGACGCGGTAAATCGAGCACGCTCTCGCCCGCCTGTCGTGGCGTCGAATAGTGCGACCTCGTAATCACGCGGACACGGGTTCACGAAGAGCAGGACCCCATCACCCTCCTGTGGACGGCACCCCGTCAGGGCTGTAGCCAGGACTACGAGGACGAGGACGATCCGCCGTCGGGCCACATGCCACCCTACGCCGTCGATGACGATCGATGACTGGCCGGCGCTGGCCGTTCTCTAACTCCGCTCCGCTGCCACTTTGCCGGCGCGGGCACTGTCACTTTCCCGCCGCTTCACAGTAGTCGTTTGCGATAACGTGGGCTGGTGGTCGGAGAGTTCGTGAGGGCGGTTCGTCGGTCGAGAGGCCTGAGCCTCGGCCAACTGGCCGAGGTCTCGGGTGTGGGCAAGGCCAACATCTCGGCCATCGAGAACGGGCGGCGCACGCCGTCGGGCGAGACCCTCAACCGGCTCGTGGTGGCCTGCGGCTACGAGCTGGCCGCGGTGGCCGGTAAGCGAGCGGTGTACTGCCCGCTGCCCGCCGGCCTTTTCCCCGACGACGACCTGCCCAGCGCGCTCGACGGAGACCCCGACGACGAAGCGCCGGTCCTCGGGCCGGGAGCATCCGAGGAGGACCGCCGCCGGGCGCTGGAGGCCGCGCTGGCGCTGGTCGACGCCACCCGCCGGTGACCCTGGTCGAACTGGTCATCGCCGTCCATAGGTCGCTGGCCGGGGCCGACATCCCTCACGCCTTGGGTGGAGCGCTGGCGTTGGCCTACGTCGGCGATGCTCGAGGCACGGTCGACATCGATGTCAACGTGTTCGTTCCCCCCGCGGAGCTGGAGCGGGTGTTCGCCGCTCTGGACGGGTTGGGCCTGCGTCCCGAGCTCGAGGCCGACGTGCGGTTGCCTATAGCAGGATGCCGGCTGCGCTCCGACGATACGCCTTACCCCGTGGACCTCTTCCCCTCGCTCGACCACCACTACGAGGAGGTCCGCCGGCGGTGCGTGGTCCACCCGTTCGGTCCCGACGGGGCCGAGTTGCCGTTCCTGTCCGCCGAGGACCTGGCCGTGTTCAAGCTGTCCTTCGGACGGCCCAAGGACTGGGTCGACCTCACAGCGGTTGCGGCTGCCAGGCCCGGGCTCGACGTGGACTACATCGAGCGCCAGTTGACGGCGTTGCGCGGGCCGACGACGTTGCCCAGGGTGGCGAGGCTACGTCGGATGCTCCGCGAGGGAGCGGGAGGACCTACCGCCCGGTAGGAGGCGCGGCTACTTGGCCTTGAAGCCCATCACGACGGCGATGATGATGCCGACGATGATGATGCCGACGGCGGACGCGATGGCGGCGAGATCACTGAACGCAAGCACGGCCGGGAATCTAGCTCACGAGAGACCAACTGTGCCGGCAAAGGCGAGGCGTGGTCGGGCACCGGGAGCTAGCCTCGACCTCCTATGTGACAACGTTGATCCGACCTCCCTCCTGATGCCCGCCGGTTCAGCCGGCTGGTCGTGGCCTGGGCCTTCCTGTCCGACTCGGTCCCGATCTATCCCTTGTACGCGCTGCTGTTCGCGGACCAGGGCCTGTCAACCGGCCAGATCTCCAGCCTCCTTCTGGTCTGGTCATTGGTTGGTTTCGTCGCCGGGGTCCCGTCGGGCGCGCTGGCCGACCGTTTCTCCCGGCGCCACGCCTTGGCCGCGTCCGGGGCCATGCAGGCCGGGGCGTACGTGCTGTGGCTCCTGTGGCCCGGCTACCCCGCCTTCGCGGCCGGGTTCATCCTCTGGGGCCTGGGCGGAGCGCTGGCCGGCGGTGCCTTCGAGGCCCTGCTGTTCGACGGGTTGGCGGCCGCGGGGTCCGAGCGCCACTACCCGCGGGTCTACGGCCGGGCGGTAGCCGCCGGGCACCTGTCGCAGGTGCCAGTGGCCGGGGCGGCGACCGTTCTCTTCGCGACCGGCGGCTACGCGCTGGTGGGATGGGCAAGCGTCACCACGTGCTTGGCCGCGGCCGCCCTGGCCACCCGGCTGCCAACCGGCCCTGCACCCGTCCGTGCCGGCGCACCGACCGTGGGTGCTCGCCGGGCCGGGGCCGAGGCGGGGTACCTGGCCGTCCTGCGTTCGGGCGTGGGCGAGGCCATCCACCGGCCGAGGCTGCGGGGGGCGGTCCTCGCCTTGGCCGTCCTTGGCGGGATGGACGCCCTGGAGGAGCTCTTCCCCCTGCTGGCCCGGGACTGGGGGGTGGGCGTGGCGCTCGTCCCCCTCGTCATGCTCGGGGTGCCGTTGGCCGGGGCCGCGG
>JBFMCT010000027.1:0-7709 GCA_040754375.1 Actinomycetota bacterium | reverse complement strand
GCTCGCTCGTCCCCTTCCGCGCTGGCGGCCGTGATCGGGGCGGCGGTGGTCCTGTTCTCGGTGTCGGTCGTTCTGCACCGGCCGGCCGCGGTGGCCGGCGTGGCCGTGGCCTACGGCCTCTACCACCTTGTCCTGGTGGTCGTCGACGCCCGGGTGCAGGAGGCGGTGACTGGCCCGGCCCGGGCCACGGTCACCTCTGTCGCCGCGCTGGGCACGGAGGTGAGCGGCGCGGGCTTCCTGGTGGCGTGGGCCAGCGGTGAGCCCCTGGTCGTCGCCGCGCTGGCGGCCGCGGTCGTGCTGGCCCTCCCCCGGCTCTTGCGCTGAACGTTGGCATCGCCCGCCTACAGGGCCCATCCTGGCCGGGTGGTTGGCTCCGAGACGGTCGAGCTCGTCCCCTCGGCCATGGCCGCGGGCGGGCGGGCGCTGGCCCGCCAGCCCTCGGGCCGGGTCGTCTTCGTGGAAGGGGCCCTCCCGGGAGAGCGGGTGAGGGCCCGGCTGGTGGCCGAGAAGCGCGACTTCGCCGAGGCGGTCACCGTCGAGGTCCTGGCCCCCTCCCCTGCCCGGGTCGCACCCCCATGCCCGGCCCTGGCCGAGGGCTGCGGCGGGTGTACGTGGCAGCACGTCGACGCCGTACACCAGGTGGAGCTCAAGGCCGCCGTGGTGGTCGACGCCTTGCGCCGGACGGGGGGGCTGGCCAACCCGCCCACTCCCCTCCCCTGGCCCCTCTCGGGCCCGGCCTTACGTACCTCCGCCCGCCTGGTCGTGGGGACCGACGGCCGGGCGGGGCACCGCCAGCGGGCCACAGGCGGGGACCGCCCCGGCGCCGGCCCGGTGCCGACCGGTTCGTGCCTGGCCGCCCACCCGCTCCTCGAGGACCTGATCGTGCACGGGCGCTACCCGGGGGCCGACGAGGTCGTGCTGCGGGTCTCGGCAGCCACCGGCGAGCGGCTGGTGCTGGTCCGCCCGGCTTCGGCCGCGGCCGCGGCGGTCATGCCGCCCGGGACCAAGGGGGCCGGGGCCGGTGAGGGCCGCGCCCCGTGGTTGCACGAGGAGGTGGCGGGAGCCAGGCTGCGGGTAACGGCCGGTTCGTTCTTCCAGCCCGGGCCGGTGGCCGCCGAGGCCCTGGTCGGGGCCGTCGACGAGGCCATCGGCGACAGTCTCGGCGACAGTCTCGGCGACGGTCTCGGTGGCGCCACCGGCGACCGCACCGGTCCGGCGGGCGGCGGTCCCGGCGAGGGCCCCGGCGGCCCTGGTTCGGGGAGCGGCGGGCACCTGCTCGACGCCTACGCCGGGGTGGGGTTGTTCGGCGCCGTGCTGGGCGCCCGGCACGGGGCCCGGGTCACGGCCGTGGAAAGGAGCCCGTCGGCGGCCGCCGATGCACGCGCCAACCTGGCCGGCATCGACGCCCACGTGCTGGAGATCGAGGTCGGGCGGTGGCGGCCCCGGGGCGCCCCGGTCGATGTCGTGGTCGCCGACCCGGCGCGATCGGGCCTCGGGCGCCCAGGCACCACCGCCCTTGCCCGGTCGGCGGCCCCCCGCCTGGTGCTGGTCAGTTGCGACCCGGCTTCGCTGGCCCGCGACAGCGCGCTTCTGGCCCAGTTCGGCTTCTCCTTGTCGGCCCTCTGGCTGGTCGACGCCTTTCCCCACACGTTCCACGTCGAGACGGTCGCCCGCTTCGACCGCTGAGGCGGGCAGCTCGTAAACCTGCGCGGGAACCGTGGGCCAAACGCACACGGTTCCCGCGCGGCTTTCGCATTGGGGGCCCTCGCCAGGGCCCAGTAAGTGTGCTACACCTACAGTGCTCTAATCCTTAGCGGGATCTTCGTTCTGGAAGCGAGGGCACGGGGTGGCTACGGACGGTCCGTTCACGGCGATGGTCCAAGAGCGCACGCCGCCGCTACGGCGTAGGCCCGGGCACCTCTACGAGGTTGCTGTCATGAGGGACGGGCAGCCCGTCCTGCTCAGCCGCCGGCGGCGGCCGCCGACGTTCCCGGCTGGCCGGGGCCGCCCCGATTTCAGCGTTCGTACCGAAGCCGTCGTAGCCGTCGCCTGGGTGGAGACGTGCGCCACCTTGGAGGAGGCGTGGGAGATGGCCGACGAGCGGACCGCCGTCCTGAACAAGCTGGCCGCGCTCTTCGATGCCGACACGGCGGTCTCGCTCTACCGCCACTCCAGCGAACGGTCCCCGTAGGGGGCGCAGGCCGACCTGGGGTGATCCGGCCCCGGCCCTGGCGCCGGAGAAGGGGGGTAACGCCGACAGGGAGGTCCCAGCGTGCGCCGTCTCACCACCCCACTGGTCATCGCCGCCGCCCTCTTCGTGGCCGCCGGGGGGTACGTCCACCTGCGGGAGTGGCTCGATGGCTACCGGAACGTGCCTGTCGAGGCGCCCGGGGCAGCGGTCGTACGGGTGGGGTTCGTGGTCAACGCGGCGGCGTCCTTCGCCATCGCGGCCGCCCTGGTGGTGACCCAGTTCGCAGGCCGGCGGTTGGCGCCGCTGGTGATGGTGGGGGCCGCTCTGTCCCAGGTGGCCTTCGCCGTGGCCGTCGTGGTCAGCCGGACCGCGAGCCTGGGAGGCTGGCGGGAGCCGGTCTGGACCCGGGGCGCCAGCCAGTCGCTGGCCGTCGAGATCGGTGCCCTTGTCGCCTTGGCGGCCGTGGCTTCGGTGGCCCTGCTGGAGCGCCGCCGCCTCGCCCCCGCCCTCGCCTGAGGGTCAGCGGGTTGCGACGCGGCTCGGTGTGCCCGTGGGCGCGGCCGTCGGGGCTCGCCGGCTCAGAGCCAGCAGGACGAGCATGGCCACCCCCATCCCGGCTGCCGCGCCCGCACCGACCAGCAGCCACGAGGGGATGTCGCGTCCAGAGGCGGCCGACGTGAAGGCGTCGGGCGCAGGCGGCCCGTTCATGTAGACCGAGGCGAAGTACGTGTCCTCGGCCGACCCGTCCACGTTGGTGCCGTTGCGGCTGTCCTGCCAGGTCATGTAGACGGCCTCATTGGTCGAGACCAGGCCGCTGGGGGCGTGCACGTCGACGTTGTTCGACCAGATGCCGAAGGACCGGTCGATCGAGCGGTCGGTGATGCGGATGCTGGGCGAGAACGTCTGGCCCCGGTCTTCGGAATAGACGTACCAGACGTCCTGGGAGCCCGTGCTCGTGCTGGTGGTACCGGCCGGCGTGGGGCTGAGGCGGTTGTCGAACCACACGAGGCCTACGGCGTCCGCTCCGCCTCGGGGGGTGGGACCTCGGGCGCCAACGCGCCCTCACCGCCCACCGTGGCGAGGTGCTTCTGGCGGAAGTGGCTGCCACCCGAGACGGCGATGGCGACCAGGGGCACGGCCAGGAAGGCCCCGAGCAGGCCCCCGATCACGATGCCGGCCCCCACGGCCAGCACCGTCACCAAGGCGTGCAGGCGCATGGCTCGCTCCAAGATGAACGGCTGGAGGAGGTTGCCTTCGATCTGCTGGACGGCGACGGTGGCCGCCACGACGAGCAAGGCGGTGACGAACCCACTGGTCACCAGGGCCACGAGGGCGGCGATGAGGCCGGCCACGGTGGCCCCGAGGATGGGGATGAACCCGCCCATGAAGGTAAGGACGGCCAGCGGGAGCACGAGCGGGACCCCCAGGGCCCACAGGGCGAGGCCGATCAGGACTCCGTCGATCAGCCCGGTGGCGGCTGTGGCTACCAGGTACTGGCGCATGATGAAGCGGGCGCGCCGGGTGACCTCGACCACGTCGTCGCGCGACCGCTGTGGGACCCGCTCGCGGGCCCAGTCGGCGATCTTGGCGCCGTCTTTGAGGACGAAGAACAACGTGAACAGCAACAGAGCCAGGCCGCCCAGGACCTCGCCCGCGACCCGGGCCTGCCCGGCGGCCTGCTTGGCCAGCCCGCCGACCGCGGCCCGGGCCGCTTCCCTGATGTCGGCCTCGAGCTCGTCGACCCGCTGGGCGCTCAGGTTCAAGGGCTCACCCTGGGCCCAGTCCTTCACGTCGGCCACCGCCCGGGCCACCTCGTCGCCCACGTCCCCGAACTCCCGGGCGACGTTCGTGCCGATCCAGGAGAAGACCACCACGACGACGGCCAGCGACCCGATGAAGACCGTGGCCGCGGCCGGTGCCGGCCGCCACCGGTGAGCCCGCAGCCAGGCCGCGGCCGGCTCCAGGATGGCGGCCAGGAACAGGGCGAGCACGACGGGGACCACGACGACGTAGAGGCGGATGAGGACCACGACGGCGAGGGCCAGGGCGGCGCTCACCACCAGCACCCGCCAGCTCCAGGCCGCGGCCCCGGCCAGCAGGCGGGGGACCTGGACGGGGGGCACGGCGACCGCCGGCACGTCGGCCAGCGCCGAGGGGTAACTGCTGCCAGGCTCCCCATCACCAGGCGGTCGACTATCAGGCGTCGGCCCAGGCATCTCTTCGCCAGGCGCCTGAATGTCGCCGGACGGCCCTTCCTCGTCGGGGGTTGCCACGGCAGCCGGCAGCCTAGCCCGCCGGGGCCTTGACATCTGCTAGACGTTCGTCCACTCTATGCGGGAAACAGATATGGTGATGATGTGGATACAGCCCCGATGGGTATATGGCGCCCGTGAGCGGTCCTGACGAGATCGTCGAGCTCCTTCGCTCGATGCTGCACAACGCCGCCGCTCGGGAGTGGGCGGCGTCCAAGGCGGCGCCGGTCACCCCGTCGCCCGAGTACCTCACCGGCTACGCAGCCGGCTGGGAAGGAGGCGAACTGGCGGCGTTGGCCCTGGCCGTCTCGGCCGTCAGCGGGGAGACCGCGACCTCGCTGGTCGAGGAGGCCCGGGTGCGGGCGGCCGTCGATGTCGCCTTTCCCTTCGACCTGGTCGTGGAGGACGCCGGAGCGGAGACGGGCGAAGCAACCGGCGAAGAGACCGGCGAAGAGACCGGCGAAGAGGCCGCTTGAGGTGAACCTGAGATGACGTTGGACGAGGGCCTCGGGCCCGACGAACTGGTTCCCTGCCCGACGTGCTGGTTGCCCGCCGATCTACTGCCACCGCCGCCCTATGAGGCCTTCCACCACTCGCGCTGTCCCAAGGGCCATGACAATACGCTCATCCCCTCGGTGCTGGCGCACCTTCGGGCCATGGTCGAGCAGGGCTACCCGAGAACCGCCTGAGCTCGCCGCGGGCGCGGGCAAGCGGAAGCTGTAGCGTTCTTAGGCGCGGAGAACTACCATGTTTGGTGCTGACCCCGACGCGGAGGGATCCGGCTGGGTGGATCCCTCCGCATCGGAGCGGCAACTAGATCAGCCACCCCCGCTCCTGATACAGGTTTTCTCGCGAAAAGTTCTGCTGGGACCGCCGCTGGGGCAACCGAGGTCCCCGCGGGCTCCGTACACAGGAATATGGACAGCAGCAAGCGGCTCTTCGAGCAGCTCGACACCGCCGGGCGTTTCCACCGTGACAGCCGGATCGGCCGCCTCTTCCACCCTGGCACCTTGTCGTTCCGCGAGCTGGCGGAGACCAACAGTGTGCACTTGGTGACCAGAGCCAACCGGGTTTCGGTGCACGTCGACCGGGTCTCGCCCCTCAGGGTCCACAACGGGCGGGCCCGCTACTCCGTGTGCCGGGCCTTCGCTCACAACGCGGTGGTCGTGGCCGAGGCCGTCGGCCGTTTCGTCCGGCGCGATGCCGCCATCCCCCGGTGCCATCTCGACTGCGAGATCGTGTGGGTCCCCGACGACGCCGAGGAGGAGCCGGCGGACGGGGCCGGCGGGCTGGGCCAGGTGACCAGCGTCGCCTGCTGAGCCTGCGGCCCGCTACCGTTCGTCCGTGCCCTCAAGCCAGACGCGCCCACCCGCCCTCACGGCGTCGGCTGGCTTCGGCGCAGTCGGGGCCGTCCTGCTGTTGATGGGCTGGCTGACGGGCGCCGCCGCTGTCCTGGTGGCCGCGGCAGGCGCCGCCGCCCTCTCCCTGGTGTCGGCCCTGGTCTGGAGGTCCCAGCTCATCGAGGCCTGGCGCAAGGACCACCCCAAGCCCCAGCGCCGCCGGTAAGGGGGTTCAGGGCTTGGTGAAGGGGGCTTCGTAGCGAAGAGCACCAGTGGAGTCGAGGACCCTGACCGCCTTCAGCCGAGAGGCGGGTACGTCGACCACCGTGCCCAGCGTGCCGCCCCCGTCCTGGAGCCGGAGCTGGCCGGTAGCCAAAGGCGAGCCCCCGCCCTCGGTGGTGATCTCGACGGTGTAGTCCGCCGTCCACTCCCGGGGCCCCTCGAAGGTCACGAAGACCCAGGCCTGGTGCTCCCCGTAGGCGAAGGCCCTGCAGGTGGCGTTGCCGCTCGGGCTCACCGCCACCGCCGTCCTGACCACGTCGTCGCCGCCGGACAGGTTGCTGCCGGCCACCATCGCAGTGGCTGCTGCCACCAGGGCGGCGGCCGCCAGGGCCACGGCTCGCACGGCCGCCCGGGGGCGGGGGCCGAGGCGGGGCCTGGGCGCCGGGACGACCGCCTCGGGGGACTGGGGGCCGGTGGTGGCGGCCAATACACGGCTCTCGAACCCGATCGACGGTTCCATGTCGGGTGCCAGCAGCAGCACGGGGTCGGCCGCTCTGGAGAGGTCGTCGACCAGCCGCCGGCAACCTGGGCACCGGGCCAGGTGGGCCAGGGCGGAGGCCCGGTCCGGGCCCGACAGCGAGCCGAGCGCCACCTCGGCGGCCAGGGCCTCGATCTCGACGCACGTGGTGGGCTCGCTCACAGGGCCCTCTGGCGGTTCATCCGCCACCCCCGTCGCGCTGGGGGTCGAGGGTGTCACGGAGCTTCAGCAGCCCGGACCGCACTCGCGTCTTGGCCGTGCCCAGCGGTATCCCCTCGGCCTCGCTGATCTCCTTGGCGGTCCGCCCGAAGAGGGTGGCCAGCAACAGGGCCCGGCGCTGGCCCTCGCTCAGGCCGGCCAGGGCCACTCTCACCCTGTCGATCTCCACCTGGGTCTCGGCCAGTGCGGACGGGCAAGGGCCGGTGGCCACCTCACCCAGCGCGGCCAGGGCCTCGGGCCCGACGGGACACGCCCGGCGCATCCGGACGGTGTCGATGGCCAGGTTGCGGGTGATGGTCAGCAACCATGTCGCCACCGTGCCCCGCCGAGGGTCGTAGGTGGGCGCGTGCCGCCACGCCCGCAGGAACGCCTCCTGGGCCACGTCCTCAGCCAGCACGGCGTCGGACACGATGGCCCGGGCCAGGCCGCACACCTTGGCCTGGTGACGACGGATGAAGGCGGCCGCGGCATCGGGGTCGCCAACCGCGAAGCCCGCCAGAAGGGCGTCGTCAGGCGCGGCCCGCATCGACCGGATCGTACGCCGGTGGCGCCGCTCGCGGGCCGCGGGGCGCGCCGTTGGGGGTGCAGCCTCGGAGGCAACTAGGTTGTGAACAGTCATGGCCCGCATCGAGATCGAGCTGACCAGTTCGCGCCCCGACGGCTCCTGGACCTGGCGCGCCGCTGGCGCCCGCCAGCCCAAGGGTGTCCTCCCGGGAAGCCTCCTGCCCGATGGTACGAAGGTGGGTGAGGTGCTGAGGGCCGAGGTCGAGATTGATGTCGACGGCATGAACGTCACCTCCGTGCTGCCGAGCAAGGCGAAGAAGGCGGACAGCAACCGGATCGAGGTCGTCGGGCCACCTGAGCGGGACCGGCCCCCGGTCACCACCGACCGGGCCCCCGGCCCCCGCCGGGACACCGACCGGGCCCCCGGCCCCCGCCGGGACGGC
>JBFMCT010000026.1 GCA_040754375.1 Actinomycetota bacterium | reverse complement strand
CCGTCGACGCCGCCACCTTGGCCGAGGCCGCCCGGGACTGCGGGGGCCGGGTGGTGGTGGCCGAGGACCACTGGGCCGAGGGCGGCCTGGGCGACGCCGTGGCCCAGGCCCTGGCCGCAGCCACCGACGGCCCCCTGCACCTGCGGGCGCTGGCCGTGTCGGCCATGCCCACCTCGGGCAAGCCCGACGAGCTGGTGGCGGCCGCCGGCATCGACGCCACCGCCATCGCCGACGCGGCCCGCAAGCTGGTCGGATAGGAAGCTGGTGCCTATACCCTCACCAGGCGGCCGACCGCCCAGTCTTGGGCTCGGCCGAACTACGAAGTGCTGGTCAGGGGCAGGTCGGCCGCTCGGCGCGAAGCGCCGATCGCGAAAGACGGCAGGTCGGCGGCTCGGCGCGAAGCGCCGATCGCGAAAGACACCAGCCTCCTAGGAGGCTGGTGCCTGAACCCTCCCCAGGCGGCCGACCGCCCCGTTCGCGGCTCGGCGACATTGCAGAGGTGCTGGTCAGGGGCAGGTCGGCCGCTCGGCGCGAAGCGCCGATCGCGAAAGACACCAGCCTCCTAGGGCCTCAGGCGGTGGCGCGCTGGCGGGCGGACACGGCGGCCGGGTCGAGGCGGACGGTGGCCCAACCCGCTCGCCGCAGCATCGATATCACCCACCAGCCCGGGTCCACCTGGCCCCGGGAGAACGAGAGCCGGGCCGCGGTCGGCACGGCGTGGTGGTTGTTGTGCAGGCCCTCACCGCCGGCCAGCCAGGCCAGCCAGGCCAGGTTGCCGGCGGCGTTGGGGTGGGGCCGGCGGCCCCAGAGGTGGCCGGCGGCGTTGACCGCCGCGCTGAGCAGCAGGTAGCCCACGGCGTGGGTCAGCGCGGCCAGCAGGCCCAGGGCGGGGCCGAGCACGACGCACAGCACGGCGATGCCCAGCCCCAGGCCCACGAGCGCATGGTCGAACAGGGCCCTGTCCCAGCGGTCGACCTTGATGTCCCGGGCGTAGCGCTCGACCACCTCGGGCCGGGCCGCGGCCCGGCGGTAGAGGTAAGCGTTGGCGAACTGGACCATGCCGAACCCCAGCAGGCGGGGCGAGTGGGGATCGCCCTCCTCGTCGGCGTGGGCGTGGTGGAGGCGGTGGACGGCGACCCACTGGCGGGGCCGGATGCCAGTGGTGACCCAGGTCAGGGTACGGAAGACGGCAGCCGCACCCGGGCGCAGGGCGACGGCCCGGTGGGTCAGCGTGCGGTGCAGGTAGACGGTCGTCGTGAGGATGGCGATCTGGGTCACGACGGCCGCGGCCACGAACGTGGCGGAGAACGAGCGGAGCATCCGCCAACCGTACTACCTACCGGTAGGTAGGGCGGAGCGGCCAGGCCGGGCTACGGTGGCCCGTGAACAATCGCCCCGGCCCTTCCACCCGCGACGCCATCCTGGCCGAGGCCCTGCGCCTCTTCGCCGAGCGGGGCTACGAAGGGACCTCGCTCAACGACATCGCCGAGGGCGTCGGCATCCGGCGGCCCAGCCTGCTGCACCACTTCCCGTCCAAGGAAGCCCTCTACCAGGAGGTCTTCGTGGGCGCCCTGGCTGGGTGGTACCAGAGGGTGGAAGAGGCGTCTGAGGGACCTCGGGAAGGCTGGGCCCAGGTGGACCGCATCCTGAGCGCCGGGTTCGGCTTCTTCCAGGAGCACCCCGAGCTCGTCCGCCTGGTGCGCCGCGAGGCCCTCGAAGGTCAGAGCCGAATGGCCGCTGAGCTGGGCGCGGGGCTGAGGCCCCTCTTCGACCGGGCCGTGGCCTTCTTCGAACGGGAGATGGCGGCGGGCCGCTTGCGGCGCTACGACCCCGAGCAGTTGTTCGTCACCTGCTACGGAGCCCTGGTCAGCTCGTTCAGCGACCTGGGCCTGCTCCAGGCCCTGATGGAGCGCGACCCCATGGCTGCCGACCTGCTGGAGGCCCGCCTCGAACACGTGCGGGCGCTCTTCAAGGCCGCCCTTGAGGTGCCCGCCGCCGCCCGCTGATCGCCCGGTCCACGGTGGCCGTATCCTGACCGGTCGTGCACGCCCGGTCCCTCACCGCGGCCCTCGCCCTGCTCTCGGCCCTCAGCGGGGCCGTCGCCGTGGTCCCGACGCTGCGCACCCCTGAGGGCGTGGCGCGCGACAGCGAACCCACGACCCCAGTGTTCAGCGCCCGACGGGCGGCCCCCGCCCTGGCCGTCACCGTGGCCGAGGCCCGCCTGTCCGCCGGCCTCGAGGATGCCCTGGGCCAACCCGTGCTCACGGGCGCCCGGCCTCGGAGCTGCCTGGTGGTGAGCGGCCCCGGCGGCGACCTGCTCTACTCCGAAGGCACCGACTCCGCCCTCATCCCCGCCTCGGCCATGAAACTGCTCACGGCCAGCGCCGTCCTCAGCCGGATCGGAGCCGACGAGGTGTACGTGACGCCCGCGCGGGCCGCGGCCGTCAGCTCGGACGGGACGGTGGGCGACCTGTGGCTGGTGGGGTCGGGTGACCCCCTGCTGGCCACCGCCGACTTCGCGGCCATCGCCGGGTGGCTGGAGACTCCCCGCCCGGCCACGTCCCTGGAGGCCCTGGCCGACCGGGTGTTCAACGCCGGGGTCCGCCGAGTGGCCCGGGTCCTGGGGGACGAGTCCCGATACGACAGCCAGCGCTACGTGGCCACCTGGGAGCCCCACTACGCCACCAACCCCGAGGTCGGCCCCCAGAGCGCCCTCAACCTCAACGGCGGGTTCGTCCAGTGGCGTCCCCGGGCCGTGCCCGCCCCTGCCCCGGCGGCCCACGCCGCGGCCGTGCTGGCCGACCTCCTACGGGCCCGGGGCATCACCGTGGGGGCCACAGGCGAGGGTCGGGCGCCTGCAGGGCTGCCAGCCGTGGCCCAGATCGAGTCGCCGCCCATCAGCGAGGCGGTAGCCGTCATGCTGCGCGACAGCGACAACCTGGTGGCTGAGCTGCTGGTCAAGGAGCTGGGAGCCCGCTTCGGGGGCGGGGGGACGACCGCGGCCGGCACCGAGGTCGTGCGCCGCACGGCCGCCGATCTCGGCCTGCGCGTCGACAGCCTGCGCAACGCCGACGGGTCGGGCCTCGACCGGGGCAACCGCATGACGTGCGGGCTGCTCATGGACCTGCTGGCCCTGCACGGCCCGTGCGGGCCGCTGGCCGACGGCCTGCCGGTGGCCGGGTCCACGGGGACGCTGACCCGCCGGTTCGTGGGGACGGCAGCCGCCGGCCGGGTCCGGGCGAAGACGGGCTCGCTCCGGGGCGTGGTGGCCCTGTCGGGATATGCCACGGGCACGGGGGGCCAGACCATCACCTTCTCCCTGGTCGCCAACAACCTGCCTTTCGACGGGGCCGGCACGGCCCTTCAAGGCCAAGTCGCCGACGTACTGACCGCCTTCCCCGACGCACCGCCCGTCGAGTCCATCGGCCCCCAGCCGCCCCGGGCGCTGGCCCCGGCGTCGCCCTGAGCGGGCCCGGCAACACCGGCCAGGGCAGTCCCAGCCCCGGCCCAGGCCCCGGTGACACCGTCGTGGAGCTGCCCATGTTCCCCCTGGGGTCGGTGCTGTTCCCGGGGACGGCCGTGCCTCTGCAGGTCTTCGAGCCCCGCTACCGGGCGCTCACGGCCTGGTGCCTGGAGAACGACCCGCGGCTGGGGGTGGTGCTCATCGAGCGTGGGAGCGAGGTGGGCGGGGGCGACGTGCGTTTCGCGGTAGGGACCCAAGCCCGCCTGGCCGAGGCCGTGGCCCTGCCCGACGGCCGGTGGCTCATCGCCGTCGCCGGTGAGCGCCGGGCCCGCGTCAGGCGATGGCTGGCCGAGGAGCCCTTCCCGCGGGCCGAGGTGGAGCTGCTCGACGACCGCCCGCCCCTCGCGGGCCACCCGGCCGCCCGGGACGCCATCGTGGCCAAGGTCCACCGCGCCCTGGCCCTCAAGGTGGCGCTGGGGGAGTGGCACCCCGAGGTGGCCGAGCCCGCGCTCGCTCCCGACCCGGTACTGGCCGGGTGGCAGGCCGCGGCCGTGGGCGTGCTCGGGCCCGCGGACTGCCAGCGGGTCCTCGAGGCCGACGACGTCGGGGCCCGGCTGGCCCTGGTGGCATCGCTGCTGGACGAGCAGATCGAGCTGCTCTCCCTGCGGGCCGGGCGGCAGTAGGTAGGCTGGCCCGACGGGGTAAGGACGACGGAGACATGAGGCGAAGGGAGGGGCGTGGCCGAACCGAGTGATCCCACCGAGCTGCCGGGCCACGTCCAGGACCTCACCAAGATGGTCATCGCCTACGTCAAGCAGGAGACCGTCGAGCCCATCCGTGGCCTCAAGCGGTTCGTGGCCTTCGGCCTGGCCGGTTCGGTCCTGGTCAGCATGGGCCTTCTCGTGCTGTTCCTCGGGGTCCTGCGCCTGCTCCAAGAGGAGACCGGCAGCCTGTTCCGGGGCCACCTGAGGTTCATCCCCTACCTGGTCACGGTGGTCCTGTGCGGGGCCGTCGTGGCAGGTGCGGCCAAGGCCATCGGCGGAAAGAAGAAGGAGGACGCCCGCAGATGAGCGCTCCCGCGCCGGCGAGGATCACCCGCCAGGACATCGAGGCCAAGCTCCGCCAGGTCAGGGGCGAGGTCGACACCGCCGGCGAGGCGGCTACCAAGGCCGGCACCATGGGGGCGGCGGTGGCCGGGGTGGTGCTGATCGTGGCCGTGTACCTGATCGGCAAGCGCCGGGGCCGCCGCTCCTCGACGGTCGTGGAGATCAAGCGGTTCTGATGGGGGCCTTGCTGCGGGCCCTGTCCCGCAAGGGGTTGCGCCAGGGGCTCACCATCGGTCCCGGCAGCCGGGGATGGTTGGTCGTCGGCCTGGCCGCCGGGGCCGCCCAGTGGATGAGGCGCAAGAGCGGCGATCCCAAGGCCAGTTGGTCGCACAAGCTCGAGCCGGGCGAGACCCTGGTCGTACGCCGGTTCCGCAAGGGAGAGTCCCCCGAAGACTGACGCGCCGGCCGCGGCCGTCACCTGCGGCGGGCACGCGATCATGGGCGGGTGAGCAGACCCTTCCTCCCCGGTGAGCAGGTCCTGCTCGTCGACAGCAAGAACCGGCGTTACCTGGTCCGGCTGGCCACCGGCGGCGAGTTCCACACCCATGCCGGCGTCACCCCCCATGACGACCTGATCGGCGCGGCGGAAGGCACGACCGTGCGCTCGGGCGGCGGCGCCCGCTACCTGGCCCTGCGCCCGACGCTGGCCGACTTCGTCCTGTCGATGCCCCGGGGCGCTCAGGTCATCTACCCCAAGGACCTGGGCCACGTCCTGATGATGGCCGACATCTTCCCGGGAGCCCACGTCCTCGAGGCCGGTGTGGGCTCCGGGGCCATGTCGATGGCCCTGCTGCGGGCGGGCGCACGTGTGACGGGCTACGAGTTGCGGGAAGACTTCGCCAAGGTGGCCAGGTCCAACGTCGAACGCTTCCTCGGGCCCGACCAGCCCTACACGGTGGCCATGCGCGACGTCTACGAAGGCATCAGCGAGGACGACCTCGACCGGGTGGTCCTCGACCTGCCCGAACCGTGGCGGGTCGTCAAGCACGCCGAGCACGCCCTCCACCCCGGGGGCATCTTCCTGGCCTACCTGCCCACGGTCGGCCAGGTGGCCGAGCTGCGCGAGGCCCTCGAGGCGTCGGCCTTCGGCCTGGCCAGCACCGTCGAGGTCCTCGTGCGCTCGTGGCACGTCAAGGGCCAGTCGGTAAGGCCCGACCACCGGATGGTGGCCCACACCGGGTTCCTGACCTCGGCCCGGCTGCTTTCCTCGGGCGACGAGGGGACGGGCCCGGTAGCCGGGGCGTGAACGCGCTCGACGCCGCTCTGGTGGCTATCTTCGCCACCTCGGTTTGGGGCGGCCACCGCCTGGGCCTGATGGCCGGGGCCACCTCCTGGGTGTTCCTGATCCAGGGCCTGGTGGTGGCCTCGCTCTCCACCCCGGTCGTGGTGGAGGGGATCGGAGGCGACCTCGTCGGGCTGCGGCTCGTCCTGGGGTTGGCCCTGTTCGTGGCCGGGGGGGTGGGCGGTCAACTGGCCGGCCGGTGGGTCGGCTCGGCGTTCCGCCAGCGGCTGGTGCCCGACGACGCCCGGGGGACCGATCGGCTGCTGGGTGCGGCCGCCGGCCCGGTCCTGACGCTCGTCCTGCTGTGGCTGGTCGTGCTGCCACCCATGGACGAGGCGCCCGGCTGGCCCTCCGAGCTGGCCCGGGAGTCGGCCATCGCCGGGGGAGTGCGGTCCGCCCTGCCCGCCGCCCCGGACACCACCGACGCCCGGCGCTGGCTGACCGCACCGCTGGCCCAGCCCGAGGTCCTGACCGCCCTGGGCCCGGCGGGAGACAGCAGCCCGCCCCCGACCACGCTGGCCCTCGACGCCGACGTGGTGCGCCGGGTGTCGGCCAGCACGGTCCAGGTGGTGGGCGACAGTTGCCGCACGGCCCGCAAGGGCAGTGGGTTCGCGGTGGACACGGACCTGGTGGTGACAAACGCCCACGTGGTAGCCGGGGAGAAGGCGTCCAAGGTCGTCCGGCCCGACGGGCGGCGCCTCGACGCCGTGGTGGTGGTGTTCGACCTCGAACGCGACCTGGCCCTGCTGTGGGTGGCGGGGCTCAGCCAGGAACCCCTGCCCTTGGGGACGGCCCGGGAGGGGTCGGCGGCGGCCGTCTTCGGCCATCCCGAGGGCCAGGACAGCCTGGAGGTCTCGCCCGCCGAGATCCGCCAGAAGCTGGTGGCCACGGTCCGCGACGTGGGGCTCGACCAGCCGGCCAGGCGCAACATCTTCGTCCTGGCCGCCCACCTCGCCCCCGGTGACTCGGGGGGTGCCCTGGTGACCCCCGACGGCGACGTCGCCGGGGTGGCGTTCGCGGTGAGCAACTCGCGCTCGGGGGTGGCCTTCGCGGTGGTGGCCGACGAGCTGAGGCCTCTGCTCGAGCTCGACCGGTCGGTACCGGCCGACACCGGCCGCTGCTGACCGGGGCGGCACGCGGGGACGTGGAACAGGAGGGCGCGCCCGAGGTGTTGACGGGTGCACAACCACACAGGAGGGCCCGATGGGCGACGACCGGGGCACGATGGACATGACCGAGGACCAGTGGCGGGAGAAGCTGACCCCCGAGCAGTACCAGGTGCTGCGGGGCAAGGGCACCGAGCGCCCGTTCACGGGCCGCTACTTCGACACCAAGGCGGACGGCGTCTACCGCTGCGCGGGGTGCGGCGCCGAGCTGTTCCGGTCCGACGCCAAGTTCGACTCGGGCACGGGCTGGCCCAGCTTCACCGAGCCGGCCGTGGCCGAGGCCGTCGAGCTGCGCCGTGACCGGAGCCATTTCATGGTCCGCACCGAGGTGGTCTGCCGGCGTTGCGGAGGGCACCTGGGCCACGTCTTCGACGACGGCCCCGGCCCCGCCGGCCAGCGCTACTGCATCAACTCCTGCTCTCTCGACCTCGACCCCGCCACCCCCGGCGAGCAGGGTGCCCAACGCCCCACCTGACGGCCGCCGGGCGCCGGCCACGGGCGCCGGCCGAGGGCTGACGAAGGGCGGCGAGGGGCGGCGGGCAGGGCCGCAGTATCGTTTAGCGTCCCTGACCGCCGACCGCGGAGCTCCTACCTGACTGCCCAGCCCGATGACCGAACGCTCGTACGGGTCAACGCCCCCCAGACGTTCGTGCGGGGGTTCGGCCGGTCCGTGCGCGAGATCTGGGCGTACCGCGAGCTGCTCGGCAACCTCGTCCGCAAGGAACTGAAGGTCAAGTACAAGAACTCCTTCTTGGGGTTCCTGTGGTCGCTGCTGCGGCCCCTGTGCCTGCTGATGATCTACTGGCTGGTGCTGGGCAAGTTCCTGCGCTCGAACATCCCCAACTTCGCCTTCTACCTGTTCGCCGGGCTCATCGCCTGGGACCTGTTCGGGTCCACCCTGAGCGCGGCCACCACGTCGATCGTGAGCAATTCCGGCCTCATCAAGAAGGTCTACTTCCCCCGCGAGATCCTGCCCCTGGCCACCATCGGGGCCGGCCTGGTCCATTTCGGGCTGCAACTGGTGGTCGTGTTCAGCGTGCTGGTGCTCTTCGGCTACGACTTCTTCGGCCCCAACCTGCTGCTGTTGCCGCTGGCCGTGGTCGCCCTGGTGATCTTCCTGACGGCCATGAGCCTGTTCCTGGCGGCCGCCAACGTCTACCTACGTGACGTCCAGCACCTGATCGAGGTTTTCCTGCTGTTCTGGTTCTGGCTGACGCCCATCGTCTACCCGATCAACTTCGCCTTCGACGTGCTGTCGAGGCGGGAGGTGTTCGGTGTCAGCCTGTCGTCGATCTACATGCTCAACCCGCTGGCCAACGTGGTGATCGGCTTCCAGCGGGCCATCTACAAGCACCTCGAGGTGGTCGACGCCAACGGTGTGGTCGTGAAGACCCTCTACCAGGCGTCCATGGGGACCTATGTGACCCGCATGGTGGGGGTCATCCTGCTGTCGTCGGCCCTCGTGTGGCTGGCCCAGCGGGTGTTCGCCCGCGCCCAGGGCAACTTCGCCCAGGAGCTGTAGGCACCATGGTCGAGGGTGCGAACCCGATCGTGCGGGTGGTGGACGTCTCCAAGCGGTTCAACCTCCACCACGACAAGTCGCTCAAGGAGCGCCTGGTCAACGTACGCAAGGGGTCCGACGAGGACTTCTGGGCGCTGCGGGGGGTCGGCTTCGACCTGGCCGAGTCGAACACCCTGGGGCTCATCGGGGCCAACGGCTCGGGCAAGAGCACACTGCTCAAGCTCATCGCCGGGATCCTCACGCCCACGACCGGCTACGTCGAGCGCCGGGGTCGCATGGCCGCCCTCTTGGAGCTGGGCGCCGGGTTCCACCCCGACCTGACGGGCCGGGAGAACGTCTACATGAACGCCAGCATCCTGGGGTTGACCCGCCGCCAGACCGACAAGTACTTCGACGACATCGTGGACTTCTCGGGCATCGAGAAGTTCATCGACAACCAGGTGAAGTTCTACTCGTCGGGCATGTACGTGCGGCTGGCCTTCGCGGTGGCCGTGCACGTCGACCCCCAGTTGCTGCTCATCGACGAGGTGCTGGCCGTGGGCGACGAGCCCTTCCAGCGCAAGTGCATGAAGCGCATCCGCGAGTTCCAGCGCGACGGGCGCACGATCGTGCTCGTGACCCACGGTATCGACACCGTGCGCCAGCTCTGCGACCGGGTCATCATGCTCGACAAGGGCGAGATCGTGGTCGACGGCAAGCCCCAGGAGGCCACCCGGGCCTTCCGCGAGCGCTACGCCGCCCAAGTCGAGGTCCAAGAGGACGACCGGGGCACGGGCCAGCTCACCATCACCGGGATCCGGGTGACCGACGGCCACGGCAAGGACAAGGCCCGCTTCGAGTCGGGCGAGCGCCTCGGGGTCGAGGTCATGCTGGACGGCCACGAGCCCGTCGAGGACCCGGTCGTGGGGGTGGCCATCTACAACCACCTCGACACCATGATCTACGGCACGAACACCGGCATCCGGGGCGTACACATGGGCACGCTGTCGGGCAAGCGGCGGGTGCGCTTCGACTTCGGGCCCATCCCCATGGTCGAGGGCCAGTACTTCGTGACGGTGGCCGTCCACTCCCGCGACGAGGCCGTGCAGTACCACTGGCTGGAGCGCCAGATCTCGTTCAAGGTGTTCAGCCTCAACATCGACAGCGGGGTCCTGCACCTCGACCCCAAGATCGAGGTCGATCGGATATGACGGAAGGGGTCGACGTGCGCGAGGTCATGGACGAGATCCAAGCCGAGGTGGCCCGCAAGCGGGCCGAGGGGCTCTACCCGCCTGACGTGGTGGTGGAGATCGACACGTCGGCCGCGGCAGGCGACCCGGGCGCCCCGGGCGGCGACTCCGGGGCCCGCACGTCCGGCGTGATGGCCTCGGCCCTGGTCGACCTCCAGCGCTCCTCCCACGTGAGCGGCCTGGTCACGACGGCGTCGCGCAAGCCGGTCATCGCCCCCCTCATCTCCCAGGCCCGGCGGGCCATACGAAGTTCGCTGACCTGGTACATGAACGGCATCCTGGAGCAGGTCAACCGGTTCAACGACAACACCGTGCGCTCGGCCGGGCTGCTGTCCGAGCGCACCAACCAGCTCGACGCCCGCATCGACGGCCTCGAACGGCGCCTGGCCGCGGCCGACGAGTGGCAGGCCGCCATGGACGCCGAGACCGTCCCCCAGCGGCTGGGCCGGCTCGAACGGGCGGTGCGTGAGCTGCGGGAGCGACTGGAAGAGGGAGCGGCCGGGGGGGCCGGGGGAACTGTGGGGGCCGTTGCGGGTCGCTCCGACGGCGGACCGTCGATGGCCCCCAGCCGGCGGGCCGAGCGCAGCTTCGACTACCTGGCCTTCGAGAACCGGTTCCGGGGGGACCCCGAGGTCATCGCCGACCGCCAGCGCCACTACGTCGACCTGTTCCGGGAGGCCACCCTCCCGGTGGTCGACCTGGGCTGCGGGCGGGGGGAGATGCTGGGCCTGCTGGCTGGCGCGGGCGTGCCCTGCTACGGGGTCGACCGCCACCCCGACATGGTGGCGGCCGTGGCCGGCCAGGGGCTGGAGGTCATCGAGGCCGACACGCTGGCCCACCTGGCGTCGCTCGAGCGGGGTTCGCTGGGGGGGATCTTCTGTGCCCAGATGGTCGAGCACCTCGCCCCCGCCGAGGTGCCCAGCCTTTTCGACCTGGCGGCCGACGCCCTCGCCCCCGGAGCCCCACTGGTGGTCGAGACCATCAACCCCGAGAGCCTGTTCGTGTTCGCCCACGCCTTCTACGTCGACCTCGGCCACAGCCGCCCGCTGCACCCGCTGACCTTGGAGTTCTTGGCCCGGGAGGCGGGGTTCTCCAAGGTCGAGCTGGAGTACATGGCGCCCCCGCCGCCCGAGTTCCGGCCTCAGCCCGTGGGCCCGGTGCAGGACGGTCCCCTGGCCCCGGTCGTGGCCAGCCTCGACGAGAACTTCCGGCGCATCGACGACATCCTCTTCGGCCCCCAGGACTTCGCCGTTGTCGCTCACCGCTGAGCCTGCGGCGGTGGCCCCCGGGCCGCCGCTGCAGGTGGCCATCGTCGTGCCCCGCTACGGGCCCGACACCCACGGGGGGGCCGAGCTTCTGTGCCGCGACCTGGCCTGGCGGCTGGCCGAGGCCGGCCACCGGGTCGAGGTGCTGACCACGTGCGCGGCCGACCACTTCACCTGGCGCAACCAGTTGCCGCCGGGCCGCTCCCAGGACGGGCCCGTCGTGGTCCGTCGGTTCCCGGTCGACGACCGTGACCTCGGCGTTCACGGCGAACTGGAGCGGGCCATCGTGGGCGGCTACCCGCTGTCGCGCGAGGAAGAGCGGCTGTGGATGCGCCACGGGGTCGCTTCCCTGGCCCTCGAGGACCACCTGGCCGACCACCTCGACACCCTCGACGTGGTGGTGGCCGCCCCCTACCTGTTCGGGACCACCTACTTCGCCTACGAGGTGGCCGCGCCCAAGCTGGCCGTCGTCCCCTGCTTGCACGACGAGGCCTACGCCCGCCTGGCCATCGTGGGCGACATGCTGCGGGGCTCGCGGGGGGTGCTGTTCAACGCCTGGGCCGAGGCCGACTTCGCCCGGTCCCTCGTGGGCGAGATCGAGAGGTGGACGATGGTGGGGATGGGCTTCGAGCCCGACCCGGTCGGCGACGCGGCCGCCTTCCGCCGCCGCCACCGGCTGGGGAACGGCCCGCTCCTGCTGTCGGTGGGCCGCCGCGAGGGGGGCAAGAACGTGCCCCTGCTGATCGAGCACTTCTGCCGCTACAAGCACCGGCGAGGGGGCGACCTGGTGCTCGTGCAGGCTGGTTCGGGTGATGTGGCCCTGCCCCGGCGCCCCGACGTCGTCGACCTCAAGCCCGACTGGCGCCACCGCGACGCCATGTACCGGGCGGCCACCGTGTTCTGCCAGCCCAGTGTCAACGAGTCGCTCTCGATCGTCATGATGCAGGCCTGGCTGGCCGAGCGCCCGGTGCTGGTCCACGGCCGGGCGGCCGTGACCCGCGACCATTGCGAGCGCTCCGGGGGCGGGCTGTGGTTCTCCAACTACGCCGAGTTCGAGGCGGTGCTCGACCGGCTGCTGGCCGACGCCGCCCTACGCGACGCCCTGGGCCGGGGCGGGCGGGCCTACGTGCGCTCGGAGTACTCGCCCGGGGCCGTGCTCGAACGGTTCCATGCGGCCGCCTACTCCTGGCTGGCGGACACCCGGGTGACAGCCCCCGTCACCAGCCGCGTCACCGCCCCGGCCGTCACGTGAGGCACGAGGCCCATCACTTCCTGCCCAGCCTGGGTTACCGCGACGCGGTGGGTAGCCACACCCTGCAGACCCACCGGGCGCTGGCCGCGGCCGGGGTCAAGGGGGCGATCTGGGCCGAGGAGGTTCACGGCCACCTGGCCCGCGCCGCTCACCCCCCCGACCGCTACCCCCGCCTGCGGTCGGCCCGCCGAGGGACCAACGTTCTCGTCTACCAGGCGTCGACGGGGTCACGGGGCATGGCCAAGATGGTGGCCGCCCGTCCTGAGCCCAAGGTCGTCTACTACCACAACATCACGCCCGCCCGGTTCTTCGAACACTACGCGCCGGTAGCCGCCCTCAACCTCGAGGAGGGCCGGCGCGAGCTGGAGACGATGGCGGCAACCGGCCAGGTCTTCATGGCCAACTCCGAGTACTCGGCCCTCGACCTGAAGGACCTGGGCGTGGGCGACGTGACGGTCATGCCCCCCTACCTGCCACCGACGGTCGACGCCGCCCCCAACCCCACCCACGCCGAGTGGCTACGGCGGTCGAAGCGGGGGACCGACATCCTGGCCGTAGGCCGGATCGTGCCCAACAAGGGCCACTTCCACCTGCTGCGTATGTTCGCCGCCTACCGGGCGGCCGTCGACCCCGGCGCCCGCCTGTTCCTGGTGGGGTCATGGGGGCCCGACCCGTACATGCGGGCCCTGCTCGCCCTGCGGGACCGCCTCGGCCGCGAAGGCGTGGCCTTCTGCGGGTCGGTGACCGAAGCCACCCTGGCGGCCCACTACCAGGTGGCCGACGTGTACGTGTCGCTGTCCGAGCACGAGGGCTTCGGTCTGCCCCTGGTCGAAGCCATGCGCCAGGGCCGCCCCGTGGTCGCATACTCCGGTGGCGGCGCCGTCGCCGAGACGATGGGCGGGGCCGGCCTGCTGGTGGGCACGCTCGACCCAGCCACCGTGGCCGAGACCGTGGCCCGTGTCGCGGCCGACGACGGTCTGCGGTCACGAGTGCTCGCGGCCCAGGCCCGCCGCCTGACGGTGCTCGATTCCGTCCCCCGCGACGAACTGGTCGTCGCCGCTGTGCGCCGCGCCGCCGGCGCCTGACCTGGCCTACCGGGCGGTGGCGGTGGCCATACCTACCTTGGCGGTGGGGGACGGAGCCACACCCGGGACCGAGCCGAAGAACTGGGCGTCGCCGAAGGTGAATATGCCGCCGTCGCTGGCCACCAGCCAGTAGCCGTTGCCCGACGGGGTGGGGGCCATGCCCACGATAGGCCGGGCCAGGGTCATGGCCCCGGTCGAACCCTTGAACTGGGCGTCGCCGAAGGTGAAGATGCCGCCGTCGCTGGCCACCAGCCAGTAGCCGTTGCCCGACGGGCTGGGGGCCATGCCCACCACCGGCTCGCGCAGGGGGGCTCCGCCCATCGACCCCAGGAAGGGGGCGTCGCCGAAGGTGAAGATGCCGCCGTCGCTGGCCACCGTCCAGTAACCCTGGCCACTGGAGGTGCCGGCCATGCCGACCATGGGGCGGACCAGGGGAGTGGCCCCCATCGACCCCTTGAAGGGGGCGTCGCCGAAGGTGAAGATGCCGCCGTCGGTCGCCACCGTCCAGTACCCGTTGCCCGAGGGGGTGGGGGCGATGGCGACCATGGGCTGGTTGAGCGGGGCCCCGCCCATCGAGCCCAGGAACTTGGCGTCGCCGAACGTGAACAGGCCCCCGTCGCTGGCCACCAGCCAGTAACCCCCGGCCGTCACCGTGGCTGCCACCCCCACGACGGGGCGCAGCAGGGGCGTGCCGCCCATCGACCCCAAGAAGGGGGCACCCCCGAATGCGTAGACTTGGCCGTCAGCCCCGGCCACCCAGTAACCACCGCTGGGCACGGGCAGGGTCGTCGGCGTCGTGCCCGAGGTCGTGGGCGTGGTCGTGGGGGCGGGCACCGTCGTACCGCTGATGCGGTACCAGTTCGACCGCAGGCCCAGCGCCCACTGGAAGGCCTCGCCGCTGATGCGGGCCGTGCTGGCCGAGCCCTGGACCTCGACGTCGATGGCCCGGCCCCCGAAGTCGCCCAGGCCGTTGCGCCTGGTCACGACGATGTTGTTGAGCGTTCCCACCTGGGGGAAGGCGGCCTCGACCTGGCCCACGGGGACCGAGGCCCGCCAGTTGTGGTTGGGGTTGAGCGAGACCGAGTCGCCCTCGTCGACCACGGCCGGGAACGTCCCCCCGGCCGTGTAGCCCCCGGTCGAGGACGAGTACTCAGTGCGGGCCGGCACTCCGTTGAGGAACCGGACCTCGCCCGCCGTCTCGTCGATGGCCCGGTTGGAGCGGGGGTCCTCGAGGTCGAAGAAGTTGGGCCCGCTCTGGACGGCCCGCCCGCCGTAGACCTGGCACTCCGTGGTGTCGCACGTCTTGGCGTAATGGGCCAGGTTGCCGGCCATGGCGTAGGAGCGGGCGGCCACCGTCTGTGCCCGCAGGGCGTGCATGCCCGCCCCGCCGCCCAGGTCTCCCCACGAGGCCGGGGACTCCCGGGGCACCACGCCCCGGAGGTAGCTCTGCAGGTCGGTGGCATTGATCGTGCGGCTGGTGCCATCGAGGCCCTCCACGGCCCGGATCTCGCCCCGGTACCAGCGGCGGTTGCCGTTGGGCTCACAGGCCTGGAGCATGTCCTGGCGGTCGTCGTTGCGGTTCACGGGGGCCATCACCACCGGCCCGGCCATGTCGGCCTGCACCTGCGTCCACGGCCCGGCGCACGTGGGGCCGCTGTCGACCCGGAACCGGTTGGGGCCGATCATCACGGCCCGCAGGGCCGAGAACGTGCCTCCGGCCGCGTTGGTGGTCATCTGGCCCCGCTCCTGGGCCACCAAGGTGTCCTGGCGGTCGAACGAACGCAGGATCACGGTCATCTCCGAGCCGGCCGGGACCTCGCCCACGACGGTGTTGCTGTAGTAGTGGGCCAGGATCTGGCGGTAGTCCCGCCCGTGGTTGAGGGCATAACCCAGCGCGCCGTACTGGCCCATGCCCCGGCCGTGCCCCCAGCCGTGGCCGTCGATCTCCACGTTGGCCGTGGGGTAAGCGGAGGCGGCGCGGCCGGGCACGGGCACGACGGCGGCCGCCGTCGCCACCAGGACCAGGACCAACGGCATTGCCCCGCCGCGCAGGCGGGACCGGGGGGAAGTGGTCGGCACCAGGCGACAGCGTCGCCCACGCGAGGGGCCCATGGCAAGGACCCCCGGCTCAGCGACCTACTCGACCTCGATGAAGATGCACTCCCCGGGGCACTCCTCGGCCGACTCGATGGTGGCTTCCTCCTGGCCGGCGGGCACCAGCGCCAGGCCCTCGACCCCACCGGGGTTGCTGAAGACCTTGCTGCCCTCCTTGACGTAAGCCAGCCCGTCGTCGAGCAGGGTGAAGACGTCGGGGGCGATCTCCTCGCAGATGCCGTCGCCCGTGCAGAGATCCTGGTCGATCCAGACCTTCATGGCCATGTCGTCTTGCCTCGCCTCGTGAGTTCGCTGGGCTGTACGGGACCAATTTACCCGGATCTGGCCGGTAAAACCAAATCAGGCGGCCGAGCCCCCCGGGCACCCCCCGGGCGGCCCCAAGCCGGGCCACAATGCCCACTTGATATCGGGGGTCCCGGTGTATGGTGACCGCAAGAGGTGATGTGCTTGTGTTGAGGTTCGAGTGAGCCCTTCATCGAGCTCGGAGTACGAGCGCCGCCTGTCCGCCTACGAGCAGCAGGTCGGCGTCATGCTCGAGCAGGTCAAGACCCTGGAGGAGGAGGTGGTCAACCTCCGCCGCAAGCTCCAGGACGCCCCCAAGCGGGTCCGCACCCTCGAAGAGCGGCTGCTGGAGACCAAGGGCCAGCTGGCCCAGGCCGTAGCCCAAAACGAGAAGCTCACCTACACCCTGCGGGAGGCGCGCGACCACATCGCCGAGCTCCGCCAGGAGGTCGAGAAGCTCACCCAGCCGCCGTCGGCCTACGGCACGCTCCTGGGCCGCAACGACGACGGCACGGTCGACGTGTTCTCGGGCGGCCGCAAGATGCGCGTCGCCCTGCACCCGGCCCTGGAGGACGACGAGCTCCACCGGGGCCAGGAGGTCGTGCTCAACGAGTCCCTCAACGTGGTGATGGCCCGCGCCGGCGAGGTCCAGGGCGAAGTCGTCACCCTCAAGGAGCTGCTCGAGGACGGCACCCGGGCCATGATCGTGGGCCGGGCCGACGAGGAGCGGGTCGTCGAGCTGTCCGACGGCCTGCTGGGCGAGAAGCTCCGGGCGGGCGACACCATGCTGCTCGACGCCCGCAGCGGCCTGCTGCTCGAGAAGCTGCCCCGCCCCGAGGTCGAGGAGCTGGTCCTCGAAGAGGTCCCCGACGTGTCCTACGAAGACGTGGGCGGCCTCGACGACCAGATCGAGCAGATCACCGATGCCGTCGAGCTGCCCTTCCTCCACCAGGACCTGTTCGCCGAGCACAAGCTGCCGGCCCCCAAGGGCATCCTGCTCTACGGTCCCCCGGGCTGCGGCAAGACCCTCATCGCCAAGGCGGTGGCCAACTCCCTGGCCAAGAAGGTCAGCGAGGTCAGCGGCAACAAGTCGGCCCGCAGCTACTTTCTCAACATCAAGGGCCCTGAGCTGCTCAACAAGTACGTGGGCGAGACCGAGCGCCAGATCCGGCTCGTGTTCCAGCGGGCGCGCGAGAAGAGCGAGGAGGGCGTGCCCGTCATCGTGTTCTTCGACGAGATGGACTCGCTGTTCCGCACCCGGGGCACGGGCATCTCCTCGGACATGGAGGCCACGATCGTCCCCCAGCTCCTGGCCGAGATCGACGGCGTCGAGACCCTCAAGAACGTGATCGTGATCGGCGCCTCCAACCGCGAGGACCTCATCGACCCGGCCATCCTGCGTCCCGGCCGCCTCGACGTGAAGATCAAGATCGAGCGGCCCAACGAGGCCGCTGCCCGCCAGATCTTCAGCCGCTACCTGACCGCCGACCTGCCCCTCGACGAGGCCGAGGTCGAGTCGCTCGGCGGTGGCGACCGCCAGAAGGCGGTCGACGCCATGATCGAGCGCACCGTCGTCGAGATGTACGACGTGGGCGATGACAACCGGTTCCTCGAGGTCACCTACCAGAACGGCGACAAGGAGATCCTGTTCTACAAGGACTTCTCCTCGGGGGCCATGGTCGAGAACATCGTCCGCCGGGCCAAGAAGCTGGCCATCAAGCGGACGATCGCCGGTGAGGGCCGGGGCATACGGGTGTCGGACCTGCTGGCCTCGATCAAGCAGGAGTACAAAGAGCACGAGGACCTGCCCAACACCACCAACCCCGACGACTGGGCCAAGATCTCGGGCAAGAAAGGCGAGCGCATCGTCTACGTCCGCACCCTCATGTCCGAGGGCAAGGAAGCCAAGGGCGGTCGCGCCATCGAACGGGTGGGCACAGGCCAGTACCTGTAGGGCGGGCCGGGCGGGTCAGCCCGGGGCCGTCATGGCACGGGCGGCCGGGCACCGGTTGGCATGGGCAGGGGGTAGGGTCAGCTTGTGGCCATCCGGAAGGTGTGCGGCATCGAGACGGAGTACGGGATCGTGCTGCGGGGGGCGGCCGAGTCCAACCCGATCGCGGCGTCGTCGCTGCTCATAAACGCCTACGTGTCGCGGCTGGCCCGCAAGGTCGACTGGGACTTCGAGGACGAAAGCCCGGGCCGCGATGCCCGGGGCTTCGCCCGGGAGGGGTCCATGGCCCCCGAGGTCGAGACCCACCTGGTCAACGCCGTGCTGACCAACGGCGCCCGCTACTACGTGGACCACGCCCACCCCGAGTACTCCACCCCCGAGTGCTCGGACGCCCTGGAGATTGTCACCTGGGACAAGGCGGGCGAGCGGATCTTGGCCCGCTCCATCGAGGCCGCCTCCGACTTCTTGCCCGCGGGCCAGGAGGTGGTCGTCTACAAGAACAACTCCGACCGCAAGGGCAACTCCTACGGCTGCCACGAGAACTACCTGATGGACCGGGCCGTCCCCTTCACCCGCATCGCCCAGCAGGTGACGGCCCACTTCGTCACCCGCCAGGTGTTCGCCGGGGCGGGCAAGGTGGGCAGCGAGGCCCCGGGCTCGGGGGCGGCTGACATCCGCTTCCAGATCAGCCAGCGGGCCGAGTTCTTCGAGGAGGAGGTCGGGCTCGAGACCACGCTCAAGCGGCCCCTGGTCAACACCCGCGACGAGCCCCACGCCGACTCCCAGCAGTACCGGCGGCTGCACGTGATCGTGGGCGACGCCAACATGTCCGAGGTGTCGACCTACCTCAAGGTGGGCACCACGGCCATCGTGCTGGCCATGATCGAGGACGACGACCTCGGGGGCGAAGACCTGGTCCTCGCCCACCCGGTGCCGACCCACCGCCAGGTGTCCTACGACCTGTCGCTGGCTCGGCCCCTGGAGATGGCCGACGGCCGGCGCATGACGGCCGTCGAGGTCCAGTGGGAGTTGCTCGACCGGGCCCGCAAGTGGGCTGAGAGCCGGGGGCTGGACGCCGTGGGCGAGGAGGTCGGCCGCGACGTCCTGCGTCGCTGGGAGGACGTGCTGGCCGCTTTGGAGTCTGACCCCATGACCCTGGCCGGCCAGCTCGACTGGGTGGCCAAGTACCAACTGGTCGACGCCTACCGCCAGCGCCACGACCTGGGCTGGGGCGACGCCCGCCTGGCCGCCCTCGACCTCCAGTACCACGACGTGCGGCCCGGCCGGTCGCTGTTCGCCCGGCTCAATGTGGAGCGACTGGTCGACGAGGCCGACGTGGTAGCAGCCATGACCGAGCCCCCCAGGACCACCCGGGCCTGGTTCCGGGGCAAGTGCCTGCAACGCTGGGCCCCCTCGATCTCGGCCGCCAACTGGGACTCGCTGGTGTTCGACCTGGGCAGCGACCCGCTGCGCCGGGTGCCGATGATGGAACCCCTAAAAGGAACGGCCGCACACGTCGATACTCTGTTGGCAGCCTGCGACACCCCGGCGCAGCTGCTTGAAGCGCTGGGTTCCTAGGAGGACCACGAGATGGCAGAACGAGAGCAGAAGAGGAAGCAGGCCCCCGCCCGCACCGACGAGGTGCAGGAGGCCGTCACCGCCCCCGCCCGCCAGGGCGAGAAGCTCAAGGCCGAACTCGACGACCTACTGGACGAGATAGACGAAGTCCTCGAGGACAATGCTGAGGAGTTCGTAAGATCATACGTTCAGAAGGGCGGCCAATAGGCAGCGCTGCTAGCCCCGATAGGCGCACCCCCCCCTATATCGACTATGCCCGCGGCTGGCCGACCTCAGGGCGCGCCGGGCCGGTTGGCGGGGGCCGGCCCCAGGGGGCGGGCCGCAGGGAGGGCACCGCCGGGGCAGTTAGCCTGCGGGGTCTATGAGCCTTCCCGTCTTCGGGGCCGGGCAGGACCCGGGCCCGAGCTTCTCCGAGTTGTTGCGCCGCTCCGGCGCGGCGTCGCCGGTGGCGCCCGGGCCTCCGGGGCCATCCGCGGCCGTCCACGTCCCCCACGGCACGACCATTGTCGCCATCCGGTACGCCGACGGCGTCGTGATGGCCGGTGACAGGCGGGCCACCGAGGGCTACAGCATCGCCCACCGGGCTATCGAAAAGGTCTACCCCGCCGACCGCCACTCGGGCGTGTCGATCGCCGGTGCGGCCGGCTTCGCCGTCGAGATGGTCAAGCTGTTCCAGACCGAGCTGGAGCACTACGAAAAGGTCGAGGGTGTGGCCCTCAGCCTCGAGGGCAAGGCCAACAAGCTGGGCCAGATGGTCCGGGCCAACCTGGGGATGGCCATGGAGGGGTTGGCCGTGGTCCCGATCTACGCGGGCTACGACCTGCGCCGGCGCACGGGCCGCATCTTCAAGTACGACATCACCGGCGGGCGCTACGAGGAGGACGACTTCCACGCCACCGGCTCGGGCGGGCGCGACGCCCGCACGACGATCAAGCTCGGCTACCGCGAGGACATGGACCGCGAGGGGGCCATCGAGCTGGCCATCGAGGGGCTCTACCAGGCGGCCGACGAGGACTCGGCCACCGGGGGGCCTGATGTCGTGCGGGGTATCTACCCGACAGTGGCGACCATCACCGAGGGCGGCTTCGAACGGGTGGGCGACGCCGAGGTGGCCGAGCGCTTCCAGGCGCTGATCGCCCGCAAGAGCGCGGAGGGCCAGCCCCGATGACGATGCCGTTCGGTTACGTGTCGCCCGAGCAGGCGATGAAGGACCGGGCCGACTTCGCCCGCAAGAACGTCGCCAAGGGCCGCCCGCTGGTGGCGGTGGTGTACGAGGGGGGAGTGCTGCTGGCCGCCGAGAACCCGTCGCGCACTCTCCACAAGATCAGCGAGATCTACGACCGCATTGCCTTCGCGGGCGTAGGCAAGTACAACGAGTTCGACAGCCTGCGCACCGCCGGGGTGCGCATCGCTGACCTGAAGGGCTACCAGTACTCCCGCGAGGACGTCGACGCCCGCTCGCTGGCCAACGCCTACGCCCAGCACCTGGGCCAGATCTTCACCCACGAGATGAAGCCCCTCGAGGTCGAGATCCTGGTGGCCGAGGTCGGCCTCGAGGTGGGGACCGACCAGCTCTTCCACATCCTCTACGACGGCACGGTGGTCGACGAACAGCGCTTCACCGTGCTCGGGGGAGACGCCGACACGATCTCGGACCGCATCAAGGCGGCGTACACCGAGGCCATGGCCCTGGGCCCGGCCGTGCGGGCCGCCGTGGGTGCGCTGGCCGGCCCCGACCGGCAGATCTCCCCGTCGGAGCTGGAGGTGGCCGTCCTCGACCGGGGCAACGGCCGCCGGGCCTTCCGCCGCCTCGACCCTCCTGAGCTCACCACCCTGCTGTCCACCTGAGCGGTCGGCCTGCGGGCCCACCGACCCGAGCCGCGTTGTGCAAGAACGAGCGCGCCTACAGGTGGACGAGGAAGGACTGGCCGGTTGCGACCTCGGTCAGGATCTCGGTGAGGGGCCGGGGGCGGGCACCTAGGGCGGCCACCTGGTCGGCGGTGATACCCCGGGCCTGGACGGAGCGGGGGCAGACGGACACCGTCGCACCGCTGCGGGCGGACCCGTCGATCTCGGCCCGCAGGCGCTCGGCGTCGGGCACGGTGGCCGCGTAGGCCGGGTCGGCCACCAGGACGGCCGCGCCCGCCAGGCGTACTTCGGCCGCCAGCTCGGCGCCCGCCGCGGTGGCCGCCAGTCGGAAGGCACTGGCGACCGCCATGGCGTCGGTCGCGGGATCGACGGACACGAAGAAGATGAGTCTCATGGCGGTCTGATGTGCCTCCTCGGCAGGGCGGTCCGGCTCATCGTCCGGTGCGCGGTTGCACAGCCGTTGCACGGCCCGGTCCGGGAGGTGGCACGCTTCACGCCATGGCCGGTGGGGGTCTTGCGGGGGCGCGGGAGGCGCGGCTGCGGGCCGGCTTGCTCGGGCCGTTCCGATTGACCTTGGGCGGGCAGCACCAACCCCTCCGCCTACCGGCCGGCAAGGCCACCACCCTGGCCGCCTTTCTCGTCGCCCGCCGGGGCTCGCTGGTGGCGGCCGACGAGGTGATCGACGCCCTGTGGGAGGGCGGTCCGCCCCCGGGGGCCGCCCAGAACGTCTCGTCCCTCGTCAGTCGCCTACGGGCGGTTCTCGGCCAGGACGCCATCACCGGGGGGCGTACCGGTTACCGCTTCGAGACCTCAGGCCTAGACGTGGACGTGGACGAGGTCGAGGCGCTGGTGGCCGAGGCCGCCACCCAGCAGCGGGCTGGGCGCCCGTCCTTGGCGTCGTCGGCGGTCGCTCGGGCACTGGCCGTCCTGGCGACCGGGCCCTTCCTGGAGGACTACCCCTACGCGGCCTGGGCCGAGGACGGCCGCCGCCGCACCGAGGCGCTGGCCCGCCGGGCCTACCGCACCGGGTGGGAATCGACGATGGCCGTTGGCGACCATGCCGCCGCCCTCGCCCTGGCCGAACAGGCCGTGCGGGTCAGCCCCCTCGACGAGGAGGCCCACCGCGCCGCCATCCGCGCCCTCCACCTCAGCGGGGACTCGGCCCGGGCCTTGGAGGCCTACACCCGCCTGCGGGACCTTCTGGCCGAGGAGCTGGGGGTCAGCCCCAGCGGCGCGACCGAAGAGCTATACCTGGCCGTGCTGCGGGGCGAGGACCTGTCCGCGGAAGGACCTGGGCCCGCCCCGGGGCCGGCCGCCACCGGGGCCCGCCCCGGCCCGACGAGGCTGGTGGGCCGCGACCAGGAGCTGGAGCGGCTCACCGAGAGGTGGGCCGCGGCCGTGGCCGGGCACCCGGGGGCGGTCGTCGTGGCCGGGCCGTCCGGTTCAGGCCGCACGGCGATCAGCACCGAGCTGGCTGACAGGGCCCGGGCGGCCGGAGGAGTGGTCCTGTGGGCGACCTGCCACCAGGCCGAGCGGTCGCTGTTCCTGCAGCCCGTCGTCGACGCCCTCGAAGGTCACTTGGCCGGGCTGGCCCCCGAGCGGGCCCGCGCCCTGGCCGGCGAGCACGCCGGTGTCCTGGCCCGGCTCGCTCCCGACCTGGCTGCCATCCTTCCCCCGGAGGATGGGCACCCGGGCACCGCCGAGCTGGAGTACCGGCGGTCGCTCCAGGCGGTGGCTGCGGTGGTCAGGTCCATGGCCCGCGACAACCCGGTCCTGGCCGTGTTCGACGACCTGCACCACGCCGGCGACTCGACTCTGGCTGCCCTCCAGTTCCTGCTCCGGCGGGGAGCGGGCGCGCCCCTCCTGGTCCTGGGGACGGCCGTGGGCGGCGCCGCCCCCGAGGTGGCCGAGGCTCTGGGGCCGGGCGCGCACCTCCTGGAGCTGGGGCCGCTGACCCTCGCGGCCGTGCAGGAACTGGCGGAGACCGCCAGTCGTCCGGACCTCGACCCAGGCGCGCTCCTCGATGCCACCGGGGGCAACGCCCAGTTCGTCGTGGAGGCCCTCCGCCAGCACCAGACGGGTACGGACGGGGCCCCACCGTCGCTGGCCGCGGCCGTCCTCGACCGCGTCCGGCAGTTGGGCCGCGACGTCGAGGACTTCCTGAGGGTGGCGGCCGTGCTGGGCACGTCGTTCGACCTCGACTTCGTGGCCGAGCTGGCCTCGGTCGACGAGGAGGAGGCCAGCCGGCTCGTAGAACGGGCGTTGGCCGCCGGCCTGCTCACCAGCCAGGGGCCGCGCCTGCAGTTCGCAGCCAGCGCCTTGCGCGAGGCCCTGTACGAATCGACCCCCGAGCCGGTGCGGGCCAGCCGCCACCGCCGGGCCGCAGCCCGCCTGGCCGACCGGCCGGAGGCGGCCGCCGCCCATCACCGGCAGGTGGGGGCATGGCCCGAGGCGTGGGCAGCCTCGACGGCAGCCGCCGAACAGGCGGTACGGGCGTTCGCCATCCGCGACGCCGAGCGCCTCTTCGGGGAGGCCATCGAGGCCGCCGGCCAGGCCGGCGACCTGAGGGCGGGCGCGCGTGCCCGCCTGCGGCGGGGCCAGATGCGAGAGGAGTTGGCCGACTACGAGGGCGCGCGGCGGGACCACGCGGCGGCGCTGGCTACGGCCCGCGAGCTCGGTGACGAGGAGATCGAGGCGGCCGCCCTCGAACGTCTGGGCTGGACGGCCTACTACGGGCGGGACTCGGCGGCCGCCGGGGAACTGGCGGCCCAGGCCGCCGACCTGGCCGAGTCGGCGGCCGCCTTCCCGGTGGCGCTGCCCAGCGCCCTGGTGCTCGTGGGCCGGACCCGTCACTGGGCGGGGGACATCGCCGGGGCGGCCGAGGCCTACGAAGCGGCTTTGGCCCGGGAGCCCGACGGGGCCACGCGAGCCTCGGCCCTGAGCTGCCTGGGCGCCCTCTTGGAGCACGGCGACCGCTTTGCCGAGGCCCGCCACACCCTCGACCAGGCGGCCGCCGAGGCGGCCCGCACCGGGGCGTTCCGCCCTCTCCTGCGCACGCTGTTCTTCGCGGGCCTGGCCCGGGCCAATCTGGGCGACTTCGGCGGGGCACTACGAGCTCTCGAACGCAAGCGGCGGCTGCTGGAGCAGTACGAGGTCCACTTCTACCGGGCCCGTACCGACACCACCCTGTCGTGGGTGTGGCGGGAGCTGGGGCAGCCAGGCCGGGCCCATGACCTGGCCGAGCAGGCCCTCCAGGAAGCCGCCGAGGTGGCCGCCGGGGCCCTTCAGGTCGAGCAGGAGCTACACGCCCTGCTCGCCTTGGCCGAGTGTTCGCTGGAGGCTGGCGACCCCGACCAGGCCCACGGACTCGTGTCCCGGGCCGAGCCGCTGCTCGAGGGATGGCTCCCCTTCCGGTGGCGAGCGGAGCTGAGGCTGAGGGACGTGCGCTGCCGGCTGGGGCCGGCCGACGGCGAGGCCGACGAGCTGCTCGACCTGGCCCGCCAACGGGGATCGCGCAAGTACGAAGCACTGGCCCTCGGCCACCTGGGCCGGAGGACCGAAGCAGCCGAGGCGGCGGCCGCCACGGGCTCTGACCTGCTGGTGGCCGAGGTCGCGCCCGGCCCGGCCGCCGCGGAGGCGCTCGGGCGGGTGGCGGCCGGCCTGCCGGTTGAGCTGCGCGAGGCCCTCGTTCGCGGGGGACGCCTCGCCCGGGCCCTGGCCACCCGGGGCTGAAACAGGGTCCTTCCCGCGCAACCGGGGCGCAACGGCCGTGCAACGGCCGGGGGGACGGTGACGCCCATCACAGGTCCCCTCCAGGAGGAACGAACATGATGCTGTCCCGAAGGTCCCCCACGCTCGGCAACCACCGTCCGGCCGGCGGCTCTGCTCGGAGCCGGCGGGCGGGGCGCCCAGCCCGGGCGATGGCCGCGGTGGCCGTGCTCGGGATGGTGGCGACGGCCTGCGGCGGCGGGGGAGGCACCGGCAGTGCCCAGGCCCCCGACATCACGCCCACCACCGCCGCTGGGCCGACCGCGCTGCGGGTGGCCTATGTGCCGGCCACGACCGTGCTGCCCCTGCACGTGGCCCACGTCCAGGGCATCTTCGCCCGCAACAACCTGGAGGTCACCCTGGAGCAGGCGGCCAACATCTCCGAGGTCCCCGCCACCTTGGGCCGCCAGTTCGACATCGCCCTGGGTACGGCCACCGACCTCATTCGGGCGGGCGGGGCCGGGATCGACGTGGTCCAGGTGGCCGGCAACACGGTGAGCAGTGCGGCCAACCCGTTCGTCCAGGTCATCGTGAGCGCCGACTCGGGCATCGTCGATGTCACGGGCCTGCGGGGCAAGACCATCGGGAGCCCCACCCTCAGCGGCGTCATCCACGCCGGAGTCCAGTTCTGGGCCAAGAAGACCGGCGTCGACCCGTCGTCGATCGGGGGCGTGGAGGTCCCTTCGCCCAACCTTCCCGACCAGCTCAAGGCGGGCCGCGTGGACGCGGTTCAGGCCCTGGAGCCGTTCGCCAGCCAGCTCAAGCGCGACGGGTTTGTGTCCATCGGGGACCCCTTCTCCCAGATCGCCGACCCGCTGGCCACCAACTTCTGGATCGCCCAGGGGACATGGGCCCGGGCCAACACCGACGCCATCGGACGGTTCGTCGCCTCCCTCCGGGAGGCGCAGCGGTTCATCGAGCAGAACCCGGCCGACGCCCGCCAGGTCCTCCAGGGCTACACCGGCATGCCCGCGCCGGTGGCCGCCTCGGTGCCCCTGCCCACCTACGACTTCGAAGTGAGGGCGCGCGACCTGGCCACGTGGGTCACCGTGCTCAAGGACATCGGCCAGTTCGGCGGCACCGTCGACCCGGCCAAGCTCGTGCTGGCCTCATGAACGCGCTGCTGACCGCGGCCGACACCGGGGGGCCCGGCGCGGGCCGGCGCCCCCCGGCGTGCGAGTGCACTGACTTGGGTGTCGACTTGGAGTCCAGCGACGGCCCTCGGCAGGTCCTCGAAGGGATCACCACCCAGCTGCACGAAGGTGAGCTCGTCTCTGTGATGGGCCGGTCCGGGACCGGCAAGACGACCCTGCTCCGGGTGCTGGCCGGCCTGTTGCAGCCCACCCCGGGATCGGTCGTGCGTATGCGGGGGGCCCCGGTCGACGGGCCTCCGGAGGGGGCGGTCTTCGTCTTCCAGAACTACGCGGCATCGCTGCTCCCCTGGCGCACCGTCGAGCGCAACGTCGCGCTCGGCATCGAGGGCCGGGTGGCCAAGGCCGAGCTCAGGCGGCGGGTGGGCGAGGCCCTGGCCACGGTCGGCCTCGAGGACCGGGCCCAGGACTACCCCTGGCGGCTGTCGGGCGGCATGCAGCAACGGGTACAGCTGGCCCGGGCGCTGGCCATGCGGTCGGTCGTCCTGCTCATGGACGAGCCCTTCGGGGCGCTGGACGCCATGACCAAGGCGTCCCTACAGGACCAGCTCCTGGCCGTCCACCACCAGGCCCGGCCCACCATCGTGTTCGTCACCCACGAGATCGACGAGGCCGTCTACCTGAGCGACCGGGTGGTGGTCCTGGGCGGGCCGCCGGGCCGGGTCGTCGACGACATCGCCGTCGACCTGCCCCGGCCCCGCCACCAGCTCACCACCAGGGAACACCCCGAGTTCCTGCGCCTGCGCCGCCTCGTCTACGACCGCATCGTGGGCCGAGATGGTTAGCCGGGGGGGACGGGTCAACCCCACGAAACCCGCGCGGGCACCGTGGGCGAAACGCCCACGGTTCCCGCGCGGGTTTGCCGTTCGGGCCCGCGTGAACGTCGTCGGGCTGGCCACCATGGCCGCCCTGGCCGGCGGGTGGGAACTGGTCGTGCGTACCGGGGCGCTCGACTACCAGTACCTGCCCGCACCGTCGGCCATCGCCCGCGCCGTCGGGCCCCTGGCCGCCTCGGGGGACCTGGCCGGGCACACCCTGCACACGCTGCGGTCGACCCTGGTGGGCTGGACCGTGGCGGCCGTGTTCGGGGTGGCCCTGGGCCTGTGGCTCGGCCTGTCGAGGGGCGCGTGGCGCTGGTCGATGGCCAGCATCGAGGTCGTCAGGGCCGTCCCGCCCATCACCCTGGTCCCGGTGGCCCTGCTGGCCTTCGGCTTCTCGCTGCGGATGGAGCTGACCCTGGTCGTCTACGTGGCCGCGTGGACCGTGCTGGTCAACACCATCGAAGGCGTCCGGTCCGTGCCCCGGGAGTTGGGCGACGTGGCCCGGTCCCTCCGCCTCGGTCGGTTGGAGACGGTACGCAAGGTGGTCCTGCCCGCGGCCATGCCGTCGATCGTCGTGGGCCTGCGCCTGGCCATGTCCCTGGCCCTGGTGTTGGCGGTGGTAGCCGAGATGATCGGCAACCCCCGGGGACTGGGTAACGCGCTCGTCCGCGCCCAGCATGCCCTCCAACCCGAGCAGATGTTCGCTTACGTGACCACCATCGGGCTGGCCGGGATCGCCCTCAATGCCGCCCTGGGGGCCGCTGCCGGCCGCCTCGTTCCCCATCTGTCGGCCGGTCCCCGGGAACGGGCGTAGTGGACGCCGTCGCTACCGTGGCCCGCCCGGGGCCGGCGCCCAGGGATGGACGGGGCCGGGGCGGGTTCCCGCCACTGCGGGGGTTGGTCCCCCTGGCCGCCGCCCTGGCCGTGTGGCAGGTCGCCGGGGACCCCTCGTCCCCCTATTTCCCCACGCCGTCGCAGTGGTTGGCGGGGCTCGCGGACCTGGGGCGTAGCGGGGCGCTGGTCCCGGCGGCGGGCGAGACCCTGGTGACCTTCGGGACCGGACTGGCCGTGGCCGCCGTGCTGGGCACGGCTCTGGGCGTCGCCGTCGGGACCTCGAAGGCCGCCGACCGGGCGCTGGGGCCGACCTTCGAGTTCCTGCGGGCCATCCCGCCCGCGGCCGTCGTGCCCATTGCCGCCCTGCTGTTGGGCTTCGACCAGCAGATGAAGGTAGCCGTGGTCACGTTCGCAGCCGTCTGGTCGGTCCTGCTCAACACCCGGGCGGGTATCCGGGGCATCGACCCAGTACTCGTCGACACGGCCCGGTCCCTCCACCTGAGCCGCCTCGACACGGCCCGCAAGGTGTTGCTGCCGGCCCTCGCCCCGTGGATCTTCGTGGGGGTGCGGGTGGCCGCGCCCGTCGCCCTGGTGATCACCCTGCTGGTGGAGATCCTGACCCGGGTGGGCGGCATCGGGGCCCTGATGGCCGTGGCCCAGCGCAGCTACCTGGCCGGCCAGGTCTACGGCCTCATCCTGATGGCCGGGCTGTTCAGCTTGGCCGTCAGCGGCCTGGTATCGGCCCTGGAGGCCCGCCTCTTCCGCCATCACCCCCCACGCTGAGGGGAGCTCAGAACTGGCGGAAGAAGAGCAGGGCGGCCAGCAGGAAGAGGGCGCAGAGAACGATCCACAGTTCGTGGGGCGGGCCCTCGGGGGGGTCGTCGTCCCCGTCGTCGAAGGCCGACTCGACCTCGTCGGCCAACAGGAGCTCGGTGGCCACTGGGAGGTCGATCTCGTTGACGTACACGTCGATGTCGCCCATGGGGTAGGGCCCCTCGACCGCCCCCCGGAGCTCGGTCACGATGCCCTCACAACCGACCCGGGCGGCGATGACGCGGGCGTGGAACGGATGGGCCACGGTCGTCAACCGCACCATCCGGGCTCCTTCCATCGGGACCAACGGTAGCGTGACGTCCATGGAGAGGCGCATCTTCGGCCTGGAGAACGAGTACGGGGTCACCTGCACCCTCCGCGGCCAGCGCCGTCTCAGCCCCGACGAGGTGGCCCGCTACCTGTTCCGGCGGGTCGTGTCGTGGGGCCGCAGCAGCAACGTGTTCCTCGAGAACGGTGCCCGCCTCTACCTCGACGTGGGCAGCCACCCCGAGTACGCCACCCCCGAGTGCGACTCGATCGAGGACCTGGTGGCCCACGACAAGGCCGGGGAGAGGATCCTCGAAGGCCTCCTGTCGAGCGCCGAGCAGCGCCTGCGGGAGGAGGGGATCCGGGGGATCGTCTACCTGTTCAAGAACAACACCGACTCGGCCGGCAACTCCTATGGCTGCCACGAGAACTACCTCACCAGCCGGCGCGACGACTTCGGCCATTACGCCGAGGTGCTGATCCCGTTCTTCGTCACCCGCCAGGTGTACGCCGGGGCCGGCAAGGTGCTCAATACCGCCCGGGGGGCCACCTTCTGCATCAGCCAGCGGGCCGAGCACATCTGGGAGGGCGTCTCGTCGGCCACCACCCGCAGCCGGCCCATCATCAACACCCGCGACGAGCCCCACGCCGATGCCGAGCGCTACCGGCGGCTGCACGTGATCGTGGGTGACTCCAACATGAGCGAGTACGCCACCTTCCTCAAGGTGGGGGCCACGTCGATCCTGCTACGAATGCTGGAGGACCCGTCGGTGGTCATGCGGGACATGACCCTGGACAACCCCATCCGGGCCATCCGCGAGATCAGCCACGACATCACGTGCACGCGCAAGGTGCGCCTGGAGAACGGGCGGGAGCTCACCGCCATCCAGGTCCAGCAGGAGTACCTGGCCCGGGCCAAGCGCTACTCCGAGACCCGGGGCCTGTCCCCGCTGGAGGAGCAGGCCCTCAAGATGTGGGAGCACTGCCTCACCAAACTGGAGGTCGACCCGCTCTCGCTCGACCGCGAGTGTGACTGGGTCATCAAGCACCGCCTGGTCGAGGCCTACCGGGAGCGCCACGGACTGACCCTCAGCAGCCCCAAGGTCGCCCTTCTCGACCTCCAGTACCACGACGTGAACCGACGCCGGGGCCTCTATTACCGCATGCAGGAGCACGGCCTGCTCGAACGGGTGGTGACCGACGCGGCCATCGACAAGGCCGTGAACACTCCTCCGCAGACGACCAGGGCCAGGCTGCGGGGGGAGTTCATCCGCAAGGCCAAGGAGCGCAAGCGCGACTACACGGTCGACTGGGTCCACCTCAAGCTCAACGACCAGGCCCAGCGCACCGTGCTGTGCAAGGACCCCTTCAAGTCCCACGACGAGCGGGTCGAGAAGCTCATCGCCAGCCTCTAGCGCCCTGGCAGACGGTGCCCGGCTTCGCGACCGCCACCGTGGCGGTACTCATCTCCGAGCGGCCCGGCCTCCAGCGGGTCGGGCTCGACGGCGGCGGACGGGCCTACGTGCTCACCGGGCTGATCGGGCCGGTGGCTGTGGGCGACCGGGTAGTGGTCAACACCACGGCCGTCGACCTGGGACTGGGTACCGGAGGATGGCACGTTGTGCACTGGAACCTCGAGCGCGAGGCGTGGGGCGCCCCCGGTGGCGGACACGTCATGAAGCTGCGCTACACGTCCCTGCAGACCGACGTGGGCGTGGCTGAGGAGCACGACGGCGACCTGAGCGGGCCTATCGGGGTACCAGTCATCGTGTGCGACCTACATAGCCAGGTGGGCGTGGTGGCGGCCGCCTACGCGGCCACCGCCCCCGGACGGCGGCTGGTCTACGTCATGACCGACTCGGCCGCCCTGCCCCTGGCCCTGTCCGACCTGGTCGCCGGCCTTCGCCAGCGGGGGGTGCTGGCCGCCACCGTCACCTCCGGGCAGGCCTTCGGCGGTGACTACGAGGCGGTCAACGCGCACACCGCCCTGGCCGTCGCCGCACGTCGGGCGCAGGCCGATGCCGTGGTGGTAGGGCCGGGGCCGGGGACGGTGGGTACGGGGACGGCCCTCGGCTTCGGCAGCCTCGACGCCTTGGGCACCATCGACGCCGTGACCCGCCTGGGGGGCCTGCCCATCGTGGCCGTGCGCTGGTCGGGTGCCGACCCCCGCCCCCGCCACCGGGGCCTGAGCCACCACACGGCCACGGTCCTGGCCCTGAGCCAGTGGCCCGTGTGGGTGGCCCACCCCGCGGGCCAGCCCGTGCCCGAGGACCTCCAGCCCGAGCGCCACCACGTGGTCCCGGTTGTCCTGCCCCCGGTCGAGCTGGACGTGGAATCGATGGGCCGTCACCCGTCCGACGACCCGGACTTCTTCCGCTGGGCGGCGGCCGCCGGGGTGCTGGCCAGCCGGGTCAGGGCCCCCGGGTGAGCCGGTCGAGCACAGCCCGGCGCAGCGGCCCGGTCTGGGCCACGATGGCGTAGAAGGTGACCTCGCGTACCAGTCGCTGGGCTGGGTGGTCGAGGGCCATTGCCCGCCCCCCGGTGGCCACCACCAAGGCGTGGGCCGCCCGCTGGGCGATGTCGAGCGACCAGGCCCGCAGGCCGACGAGCCGGTCGATGTCTGCGGGATCGGCAGCCTCGGCCTGGCCCCGGCAGTCCAGCCGCTCCTGTTCGAGGGCGCGGGCCGCGCCTCGGTCGCGGTCGGCCAGCAGGCCGGTGGCGGCCGCCGCCACCCCGAAGACGGCCGGGTTGGGGCGGGCCGTCATCACCCGGTCCTGAGCCAGCCAGTCCTCGAAGGCCACGTCGCAGATGACGTCCTCGGGCCCCACCTCGAGCTCGCGCAGGGTCAGGCTCACGGTACGGGTCGCGGTCATGGCCAGCAGGCGCAGGGGGGCCGAAGGTCGCAGGTAGGCGCTCTCGCCGGCCTCGACCATGACGAAGAGCACCCGTTCCCCGGCCCGGGCGGCCACTGCCATGGCCCCGACCGACCCCCACCCGGTGGCCCACGGGGCCTCCCCGGTGAGCGACCAGCCTCCGCCCGGGCGGGGGGAGGCCACCACCGCGGGTGGGCCGGGCCTGCGTAGGTGGGCGTAGGCCACGCCCCCGTACACCTCGCCTGAGCACAGGCGGGGGAGCCACCGGCCGGCCAGCTCACCGTTGGGCGAGGCCGCCAGCAGGCGCACCGGAGCGTGGTGCTGCACCCACAGGAAGAACGTGGCCCCGCACGCCCCAGCCAGCACCTCGAACACCTCCCGGGCGGCAGCCGCGCTCACCCCGTGCCCGGGGCACTGCACGCCGTACAGGCCGGCCTCGGCCAGCGCCCGCAGGTGCGACGGGGGGACGTCGTCGGCCTGGTCGGTGGCCTCGGCCGCCGGGCGCAGGACGACCGCCGCCATCGCCCGCGCGGCGGCCACCGCCGCCTCGGACCGGTCGTCTCCCGGCCCCGGCGGCCCGCCCGGGCCCGGAGCCAGCACGTCGTGGACGTCAGCTACGGTCGCCGTCCTCCGCGGGGCGGGGCGCGATCCTGTAGCAGCACACCGGGTCGCCGGCCATGGTGTGCGACACCCGGGTGACCTCCACGTCGGGCCCCAGTACCCGCCGGAAGAGGACCAGTTCCATGGAACAAACGACCGGGTGGCCCTCGGCCACGCGGTGAACGGCGCAGTTGTTCTCCACGAGCAGGACCTCGCCGTCGGCCCCCTCCCCGTTGCGGCACGCGGTGAGGTAGCCACCCTGGTCACGCAGGGCGGCGATGGCCCGCACCCTCTCGCGCGTCCCCGATACCCCGTCGAGGGCGGCCTCGTACTGGGCGGCCAGCTTGTCGGTGCGCCGGGCGAACACCGCTTCCACGAGCTCGGGGCCGGCCTCCTCCTCCAGGTCCTCGAGGACCTCGAGGGCCAGGGCGTCGTAGCGGCGGGGGAACAGCTCCAGGCCAGCCCGCGACAGGCGCCAGCCCGACGCCCGCCGTCCTGCTCCGACGGCCGGCTTGGCCGCCGTCACCTGCTCGGCCACCTGCTGGGCCGCGAGCACGTCGAGATGCCGGCGCACGGCCACCTCGCTCAGAGAGAGCTCGTCGGCCAGCTCGTGCACCGTGATGCCCGGGCGGGTACGAAGCAGGAGCAGGAGCTCTCGCCGGGTGGTCACCAACGCGAAAGGTTACCCGGCCCCGCCGGCCCCCGGTCACGCCCCGCCACCGGACCTGTCCTCGTGCTCGTGGCCGTCGCCGGCACGGGCGCCGCACCTGGCTACGGTGGCCTCGTGAACCGGCTCGAGCGGCTCATCAACCTGGTCGCCGCCCTGCTGGCCGCCGACCAGCCCCTCAGCGCCCGCGAGCTGCGCCGCCGGGTGCCGGGTTACCCCGACGAGAAGGCGTCCTTCCGCCGGGCCTTCGAGCGCGACAAGGAGACCCTGCGCGAGCTGGGCATCCCCGTGAGCGTGGAGCCCGTGCCCGGCACCGACCCGCCGGTCGACGGTTACCGGGTACCCAAGGAGGCCTACTACCTGCCCGACCCGGGCCTGGCGGAGGACGAGCTGGCGGCCCTGCACCTGGCCGCCTCCACCGTGCACATGGACGTGGCCAACGGTGTCGAGGCCCTGTGGAAGCTGGGGGGCGAGGTGGCGGGCGCCGGTCCCGGGCCCGGCCCGGCGGTGGCCGCCCTGCCCGGTGCCGCCCTGCTGGCCCCTCTCTTCGGGGCCATCTCCGCCCGCCGGGCGGTGACCTTCGGCTACCGGGGACGGCCCCGTAACGTCGACCCCCACCGGCTGTCGTTCCGCAACGGGCACTGGTACCTGTCCGCTCTCGACCGCGACGCAGGTGAGCAACGGTCCTACCGCCTCGACCGGGTCGAGGCCCCGCTGGAGCTCTCGGCCCCCGCCAGTGCCGGTGCTCCGCCGGCCGAGGTGGCCGCCCCGGCCGCCCCGTGGGAGCTGGGCACCGAGGCGGTGGTGACCGCCCGGCTGCTGGTCGACGCCGAACAGGCGGTGTGGGCCGTGGGCCACGTCGGCCCCGAGGCCGTCGTCGAACATCGGCCCGGCGGGGCTGTCGTCCTCCAGATGGAGGTGTCCAACCGGGCCGCCTTCCGGTCGTTCGTCCTCGGGTTCCTCGACCATGCCGAGTTGCTGGGGCCGGCCGAACTGCGCGACGACATGGTCGGGTGGCTGGAGGCGATGTGTCGCGGCTGAGCGCCGACGCCCGGCTGCACCGCCTCCTGGCCCTGGTGCCGTGGGTCGCGGCCCACGACGGGCCGCTGGTCAGCGAGGTGTGCGCCCGCTTCGGGTGCACCGAGCAGGAGCTGGCCGACGACGTCAACCTGCTGTTCCTGTGCGGCCTTCACCCTTACACCCCCGACACGCTGATCGATGTCGACATCGCCGACGGCCGGGTGTGGATCCGCTACGCCGACTACTTCGCCCGGCCCTTGCGCCTGACGCCCGCCGAGGGACTGGCCCTCCTGGCCGCCGGCCAGGCCATGCTGGCCAGCCCGGCCGCGGAGAGCGAAGGGCCGCTGGCCCGAGGCCTGGCCAAGCTGGCCGGCGCCCTGGGTGTGGGCGGGACCGAGGCGGTCGCTGTCGACCTGGCTCCGGCGGCCGCCGAGGTCATGGCCACGCTGACAGAGGCGACCGCCGGCCGCCGCCAGGTCGAGATCGATTACTACAGCTTCGGGCGCGACGGCTGGAGCACCCGGACGATCGACCCCTACTCGGTCTTCTCGGCCGCCGGCCAGTGGTACGTGTCCGGCTTCTGCCACTCGGCTGGCGACCAGCGCCTCTTCCGGGTCGACCGGGTCCGCGCCGCCTCGGCCCTCGAGACCGGCTTCGACGCGCCCGAGGGCCCCGTCCAACCCGACCTGTTCAGCCCCCGGCCCGACGACCCCCGGGTGGTCGTGGAGCTCTCGGCCTCGGCCCGGTGGGTGGTCGACCAGTACCCGGTCGAGAAGGTCGAGGAGATGGCCGATGGCCGCGCCCGGGCCACCATCGCGGTCAGCGAGCGGGCGTGGTTGGAGCGTCTGCTGCTGCGCCTGGGGCCCGACGCCCGGGTGGTCGAGGGCGAGGTGGGCACCGGCCGGACAGCCGCCTGCCGGCTCCTGGCCCGCTACCGGCCCTGAGCGAGCCTCGGCGGTGCGCCGAACGCCACAGGCGCCGGGCTACGGGTAGCCTGCCCTCCAGATGAGCCAGCCCGGGCCCTGGCCGACCCCCCCTCCCCGCGTCCCCCCGCCGGCCGAGCCGGCCGGCGGCGCCCTGCCCCCCCTTCCCCCCCAGGGCAAGGAGAAGCGCCACGTCTCGGGGATGCGCAACCTGGCCGAGTGGGCGGCCATCATCGTGGGCGCTCTGCTGGTGGCCTTCCTGGTCAAGACGTTCCTGGTGCAGGCCTTCTACATCCCCTCGGGGTCCATGCTCCCCACCCTCCAGGAGCAGGACCGGGTGCTGGTCAACAAGCTTTCCTACCGGTTCGGGGACGTCGACCGGGGGGACCTGATCGTCTTCCGCGGCCCCGACCAGGCGCCCGGCGAGGTGAAGGACCTCATCAAGCGGGTCGTCGGCCTGCCCGGGGAGACGGTCGAGGCCCGTGACGGCCAGGTCCTGGTCGACGGCCAGGTCATCGACGAGCCTTACCTGGGCGACGGCATCACCACCGGCCCGCTGGAGCCGCAGACGGTCCCGCCCGGGCACTACTGGGTGATGGGTGACAACCGGGGGAACTCCAAGGACAGCCGCTTCTTCGGCGCCGTCGACGAGGACCTGATAATCGGCAAGGCGTTCGTGCGGGTCTGGCCGCTCAACAAGATCCGCCTGTTCTGAACGTGATCTCAGCCCCCGCCGGTCAGCCGGCCCGGCCGGGGCCCAGCCCGAGGACGGCCACCAGCCGCTCGACGTCGTCGCCGTAGATCCCGTCCGTCCCCATCCGGGCCAGGTCACGCACCTGGCGCTCGTACTGGGCGTCCCACCCGAAGGCCAGGCGCTCGAAGCGATGGAACAGGGCCACCAGCCCGCCCGACCACTCGGTGACGTGCAGGTTCACGGCATCGATACCCGTGGCCGCCAGCTCCGCGGCCCGGCGCTCCATCCCCTCTTTGACGTCCCGCACGCGCGTGCTGTTGACCAGCCGCACGTCGGGGAACGACGCCCGCCACTCGGCCAGCTGGCGATGGTCGGGATGGCACAGCCACAGGCGCTTGGGGGCGGCCGGCCCGGCGGCCCGGGCCACCTCCACGGTCGCTGGGGCCGTCTGGGGGTCACGGATGTCGACCGAGAGGTCGAAGGCCGTCCCACACGTCTCGTACAGCTCGGCCAGGGTCGGCACCGACGGGGCCAGTTCGTCACGGCGCACCTCGGCGATGCGTCGGCGGCGCAGGCCCCGGCGGGCCAGGCCGTCGTGGTCGAGCACCACGTGGCCGTCGGCCGTCGTCCAGGCGTCGGTCTCCAGCCCGGTGGCCCCCAGGGCCAGGGCGTGGCTGAAGGCCTCGACGGTGTTCTCGGGGCGGTGGGCCCGGCCCCCTCGATGGGCGAACGCGATGGGTGGACGACGCATGGGCTCGACGCCGGCGACTGTAACCCCGCCCGCAAGCCTGCCAGGGGGCTACCATCGTGGACATGGAAGCGCTCTGGCTGATCCCCGCCGTCGTCCTCGTCGTCGGGGTCTATTTCCTGCTGCGGGCCTTCTTCCGCCTGAACGCGGCCATGGCCGAGGTCCGCCAGGGCCTGGCCGAGCTGGGTGACATGGGCCCCCGCCTGCAGAGGCTGGCGGGCGACATGAGCCAGCTGGCCGAGACCATGGAGGAGAAGCGCCGGCAGTAAGCTGGGGCCATGCCGTCCTCGCTCGGCCCGGCGGAGATCCTGGTGATCGTCATCGTGGCCCTGATCGTCCTCGGGCCCGCCAAGCTGCCCCAGGCCGGGCGGCAGGTGGGCAAGACCCTCTCGGAGATCCGCCGGTTCACCTCCGACATGCGCTCGGAGGTCAAGCAGGCCTTCGACGCCGAGGCCGAGTCGCAGGCCCGTCCGGGCACGGCCCCGCCCTCGTACACCGACTACCAACCCCTTCCCTCCGACGGGCCGCCTGTCACGGAACCCGAACCATCCCCTCCAACACCGACCCCCGAGCCGCCTGCCCAGGCCCACGAGGGCGCCGAGCGCGCCCAGGACTCGGGCGCGCCCGCGGTCGCGCCCGACCCGACGACCGACGACGGGCCCCGGCCCTAGGCCGGACCGCCCCGAGGGAGGCCGGCCGTGGCCACGTTCCTGGGTGATTCAGACGAGGCCGACCTCGGTGAGCGCATGTCGCTCGTCGAGCACCTCACCGAGCTGCGCCGCCGGCTCATCATCTCGGTCATCGCCACGGTGCTGGGCACCGTCGTGGCCTTCATGGCCTACAACCGCATCCTCGACTTTCTCATCGGGCCCTACACCGACCTCACGGGCCGCACCCAGCTCCTGATCACCGATCCTCTCGAAGGGTTCACTACCCGGCTCAAGGTGGCGGCCTTCGGGGGGTTGGTCCTGGCCTCGCCGGTCGTGCTGTGGCAGATCTGGCGCTTCATCACCCCGGGCCTGCACAAGCGGGAGAAGAAGTACGCCATCCCGTTCATCGTCGCTTCGATCCTGCTGTTCCTGCTGGGGGCGGCCCTGGCCATCTTCAGCTTCCCCCAGGCCCTGCGCTTCCTCATCGGGATCGGCGGCGAGAACCTCGACGCCTTCTTCAGCCCCTCGAAGTACCTCGGGCTACTGCTCCAGATGATCGTGGGTTTCGGGGTGGCTTTCGAGTTCCCGGTCCTGCTGGTGTTCCTCCAGCTCGCCCGGGTGGTCTCCAGCCGCAAGCTGCGGAGCTGGCGGCGACCGGTGATCGTGATAATCGTCGCCTTGGCCGCCCTGATCACGCCCAGCCAGGACCCGTACACCCTGTTCCTCATGGCCGGGCCCATGTACCTGTTCTACGAGGCCTCCATCGTCATAGGCAGGATCCTCAAGCGCTGACATGGACCGCGCCGAGTTCGCGGCCGCCTACCCGTTCGGCCTCGACCCCTTCCAGGCCGAAGCCCTCGACGCCCTCGACCGGGGGGAGTCGGTGCTGGTGGCCGCCCCCACAGGCTCGGGCAAGACGGTGGTGGCCGAGTACGCCGTGGCCAAGGCCCTGGCCGAGGGCGGCAAGGCGTTCTACACCACACCCCTGAAGGCCCTCTCCAACCAGAAGTACGGGGACCTGGTGCGCCGCCACGGCCCCGGGCGGGTGGGCCTGCTCACCGGCGACAACTCGATCTCGGGCGAGGCCTCGGTGGTGGTGATGACCACCGAGGTGCTGCGCAACATGCTCTACGCGGCCTCGCCCACCCTCGACGGGCTGCGTTACGTGGTGCTCGACGAGGTCCACTACCTGGGCAACGCCTACCGCGGGTCGGTGTGGGAGGAGGTGATCATCCACTCGCCCCCCGACGTCGGCCTGGTGGCCCTGTCGGCCACCGTGTCGAACGCCGAGGAGCTGGCCGACTGGATAGCCACTGTCCGAGGCCCGACGGCGGCCGTGATCGAGGAGAAGCGCCCGGTCGTGCTCAACCAGCTTTACCTGGTCGGCGACCGGGAGTCCGAACGCCTGCACCTGCTGCCCACCTTCGTCGACGAGCGGCCTAACCCCGAAGCCGTCCGCCTCGACGCCAGCTCGGTGCGGGGCGGCCGGGCGGGCGGCGACCGCTGGCGCTCGCGGCCCCGCGGCCGCCTGCACACGCCCACCAGGGCCGATGTCGTCGAGCGCCTCGACGACGAGGCCATGCTGCCCGCCATCTATTTCATCTTCAGCCGCCAGGCGTGCGACGACGCCGTGCGCCAGTGCCTCGATTTCGGGCTGCGCCTCACGTCCCCCGAGGAACGGGAGGCGATCGGGGCCATCGCCGAGGCCAAGGCGGACATGCTCAGCGACGACGACCTGGCCGTCCTGGGCTACGGGAGCTGGCTGGCGGGCCTGCAGGCGGGGTTCGCGGCGCACCACGCGGGCATGGTGCCCCCGTTCAAGGAGGCCGTCGAGGCCGCCTTCTCGGCCGGGCTGGTCAAGGTCGTGTTCGCCACCGAGACGCTCGCCCTGGGGATCAACATGCCGGCCCGGTCGGTGGTCATCGAGAAGCTCTCGAAGTTCACCGGCGAGCGCCACGAGTTCCTGACCCCCGGCGAGTACACCCAGCTCACGGGCCGGGCCGGGAGGCGAGGGATCGACCCCGAGGGCAACGCCGTGGTCCTGTGGTCGCCGTTCGTCCCCTTCGACCAGGTGGCCGGGCTGGCCTCGACCCGTACCTACACGCTGACCTCGTCGTTCCGCCCGACCTACAACATGGCCGCCAACCTGGTCAGGCGCTACCCGCCCGAGGCCGCCCACCACCTGCTCAACCTGTCCTTCGCCCAGTACCGGGCCGACCGCGACGTCGTCCGCCTGGAGGCCGAGCTGGAACGGTCGGAGCGCTCGCTGGCCGGGTTCCGCCGTGACGCCGAGTGCGAACTAGGAGACGTGGCCACCTACCGCGACCTGGTGCGGGCGGCAGCGGGGGAGGCCCGCCCCGCACCCCTCGCCAAGGCCGGGACGCTCGACGAGGTGCGCCTGGGCGACGTTGTCGTAGTCGAGGGCGGCAAGTCGGGCGGGCCGGCCGTGGTCGTGTCGGTCAGTCACCGCAAGGGGGGCGACGTGCGCCTGGGGGCGGTGGGCGCCGACCGCCGCTACCTCACGCTGTCGGCCCGGGACTTCCCCGTCCCACCGGCCGTTGTCGGCCGGGTCAGCCTGCCCACGCCCTACGCCCCGCGGAACCCGGGGTTCCAGCGCAAGGTGGCCGACGCCCTCGTCCGGGCCCGGTTGCGGCCCGCCCGCCGGCCCGTCACGGCCGCCCGCAACCGTGACCGGCGCCGGGGCCGGGCCGGTCCCGAAGCAGGGCCGGCCGGCCCCGTCAACCACCCCGTCCACACCTGCCCCGACCGCCGCCGCCACGTGCGTGCGCTGGAACGGGCCGAGCGCATGGAGAAGGACATCCGCCGCCTGGAGCGCACCATCGCGGGGCGGACGGAGTCGATCGCCCGCCAGTTCGACCGGGTGCTACGGGTCATGGGGGCGTTCGGCTATGTCGACGAGTGGTCGCTCACGGCCGGCGGCGAACTGCTGACCCGCATCTACCACGAGTGTGACCTGCTGGTGGCCGAGGCCGTGCGAGCCGGCCTGTTCGACGGCCTGGACCCGGCGGCTGTGGCCGCCCTGGCGTCGGCCTTCACCTACGAGACCCGCGGCCCGGCGGCATCGGCCGCCCGCCCCGCCCCATGGTTCCCCTCGGCCCGGGTCAAGCGGCGGTGGGCCGAACTGGAGAAACTGGCCCGTGACCTCAACCAGGCCGAGGACGAAGCCGGCCTGCCCCTCACCCGTCCACCCGACCCTGGCTTCTTCGCGGCGGCTTACGGCTGGGCCGCCGGAGAGGGCCTGGCCGAGGTCATCGCCGACGAGGAGATCACCGGCGGCGACTTCGTGCGCAACGTCAAGCAGCTCATCGACCTGCTGCGCCAGCTGGGCGACGTGGCCCCCGAACCGGCGACGGCCAAGGCGGCCCGGGAGGCGGCCGACCGCCTGTTCCGGGGCGTGGTGTCGGCCTCGTCGGTCGTCGGCCCCTGATGCCCATCGCCAAGGGCCAGCCTTGGGGCGAGCCGGTCGACGCCCTACCCCCCGGCACCCGCCTGGTGGCCTCCGACGGCGAGGCCCGTTCGGTGCTGGAGGAGGCCCGGGCCGGGGGCCGGCCCTTCCCCCCCCTGGGCCTGCTCGGCGGCGACCTGTGCCACACCCTGGGCGGGGGCGGGGACCGGCTCGAGGCGGGGGCGGGCACCCGGTTCACGCTCGACGTGGGCGAGGCCGTGCTCGACGGCCGGCCATACCTGTTCGTGGCCCACCTGGTGGCCCGTAACCGCCTGTGGACCAGGGCCTTGGTGGCCATGAACGCCCAGTGGCTGGGCGACTGGAACCTGGGGCCGCGCGCCCACCCCAACGACGGCCTGCTCGACACCTACGACGCCCGCCTCCCCTTGGGCCAGTTGGCGGCCGTGCGGGCCCGGCTCCACCACGGCGCCCACCTGCCCCACCCGGCCATCCGCGAGCGCCGCACGGCCGCCCACCGGACCGAGCTGGCCCGGCCGCTGCCTGTGCGCCTCGACGGCGTACCCGTGGGCCGGGCCACGGTGATTGAAGTGAGAGCCCTGCCCGACGCCTTGGTCGTCGTGGCCTGAGGGCGGGTTGACGGGCGGGTTTCCGGGGACTGGGCCGGTGGGTACCACCGAGGGACCAGTCCCAGACGTCCCAGGAGGCACCATGAGCAGCTACGACGAAGCCAAGGGCCGGATGAAAGAAGCGGCCGGCGACCTGACTGACGACGACGATCTCAAGCGTGAGGGCAAGCTCGACCAGGGCAAGGGCAAGGTCAAGGACGCCGTCGACAAGATCGGGGACAAGCTGAAGGGCGACTAGGAGGGTGGTGTCTAGACCCTCCTTCGGCGGCCGACCGCCCAGTTCGCGGCTCGGCGGTATCGCAAAGGTGCTGGTGGGGGTGTAGGTCGGTTGCCTCGGCGCGCAGCGCCGAACGCGAAGGACACCAGCCTCCTAGCCGACCCCCCGCGTCCTTTAGGCTCGCGGGGTGGACCTGGAGACGGCCAAACAGCGCGTCCGCTCCGAGGTCGAGCGCCTCGACGGGCGGCTCCAGGAGATCGCCGCCCAGGTCCACGCCCGGCCCGAACTGCTCTACGAGGAGCACTTCGCGGCCGGGCTCCTGGCCTCCGAACTGGAGGCGGCCGGCCTCGAGGTCGAGCGAGGGGCCTACGGTGTGCCCACCGCGTTCGCGGCCCGCGCCGGCAACGGCCACGGCCCGCTGGTGGCCGTGCTGTGCGAGTACGACGCCCTGCCGGGCATCGGCCACGGGTGCGGGCACAACCTGATAGCGGCCGCCGGCCTGGGTGCCGGCTTGGCGGCTGCTGCCGTAGCGGCCGAGGCCGGAGGCCGTCTCGTGGTCCTGGGCACGCCCGCCGAGGAGGGGGGCGGGGGCAAGGTCAAGCTCCTGGAAGCGGGAGCCTTCGAGGGGGTCGACGCGGCCATGATGGTCCACCCGGCGGCCGTCGACGTGTCCGAGGCAGACGTGATCGCCATCGCATCGTGGCGGGTCGACTACCGGGGTGTCGGCGCCCACGCGGCCGCGTCCCCCGAGCAGGGGCGCAACGCCCTCGACGCGGCCGTGCTCGGCTACAACGCGGTGGCCGCCCTGCGCCAGCACATCGGGCCGCGCGAGCGGGTGCACGGCGTCTTCACCAAGGCCGGGGACAAGCCCAACATCGTCCCGTCCCACACCGTGGCCGAGTGGTATGTGCGTTCGCCCACCCTGGCCGGCCTGGCCGCCCTCAAGGGCCGGGTGCGGGCCTGCCTGCAGGCCGGGGCGGTGGCCGCGGGCTGCGAGATCGAGATCACCCCGACCTGCCCGGAGTATTCCGAGCTACGTACCAACCGGCCGATGGTCGAGATGTACCAGGCCAACAGCGAGTCCCTGGGGCGGCCGGTGCCCGACCCCGGGCCGGGGGCCGACCGCAGGGTGACCGTGAGCACCGACATGGGCAACGTGAGCCTGGCCGTCCCTTCGGTCCACCCCTTGGTGGCCGTGGCCCCGCCGGGCGTGGCCCTGCACACCGAGGAGTTCGCCCGCTGGGCGGGGGCCACGCCCGAAGCCCGCCAGGCCGTGCTCGACGGGGCCGCGGCCATGGCCATGACAGCCGTCGACGTGTGGGTGCGGCCGGGGGCGGCGGCCGACATCCGCGCTGCGTTCGCCCCTGGGCCGTAGTCTCCCCTGCGCGATGTACGTAGAGGAGGAGTGGACCGAGGAGGAGGCGGATGTCCTCCGGCGTTACGTGACCAACCTCGACGGGCCCGTCTTCGCCCTGGTCAACCTGCCCGAGGTGGTCAAAGGGGCCCTGTTCGCCCGCTACTCGCGTACCCACAAGAGCCTGCGCCGGCTGTTCCTCGACGAGTTCGTGGGCGAGCTGGACACCACCGGGGACGCATCGGTCGACGCCACCGTCGGCCTCCAGCGGGCCGAGGAGCTCTACCAGCGGGTCTTCTTCGAGTACGGCGACGACTCGGTGGCCCAGCTGGGCGGCGTGCACCTGGCTTGCGAGCAGGCCTCCAACCTGCTCACCAAGGTGCTGGAGTGGGGTCGGCTGATGTCCTACCTGGAGCAGTCGACCCGCTACCTGGCCTACGACACCCGCCTGGGAGGGCGTTACCGCTACCACCGGCCGCCCGAGGTGCTCTCCTCTCCGCTGGGCACCCGCTATGTGGCCGACCTCGACTTCATGTTCGAGACCTACGCCGAACTGCTCCCGGTGATGGTCGAGTGGTTCCGCGAGCGCCACCCCCGCGAGGCCGGCGACCCCGACCTGGTGTACCGCCGGGCCATCCGGGCCAAGGCCTTCGACTCGCTGCGGGGCCTGCTCCCGGCTGCCTCGCTGTCCAACGTGGGGATCTACGGCAGCGGGCAGGCCTACGAGCACCTCGTGCTGCGGATGCGGGCCCACCCGCTGCCCGAGGCCCGGGCCTATGCCGACCTCGTGCTGGCCGAGCTGCGCAAGGTCATCCCCTCCTTTCTCACCCGGGTCGACCGTCCTGACCGGGGGGGAGCGTGGACGGCCTACCTGGCGTCCACCGCGGCCGCCACCGCCGAGGTCGCGGGGCGCCTGCTCGCCGGGGTGGAGCCCGAACCGGCCCCGGCCGTCACCCTCGTCGACTGGGACCCCGACGCCGAGGACAAGCTTCTGGCCGCCGTCCTCTATCCCCACTCCAACCTCCCCGACACCCAGCTGCGCGCCATCGTGGCCCGGTTGAGCCCGTCCGAGCGCGAGGAACTGCTGGCCGCCTGGGTGGGGGAGAGGTCCAACCGGCGCCACAAGCCGGGGCGGGCCCTCGAGACGGTGTCCTACCGCTTCGACGTGCTCAGCGACTACGGGGCCTTCCGCGACCTCCAGCGCCACCGCATGCTGACCATCCAGTGGCAGCCGCTGGCCCCCGACCACGGCTGGGAGGTTCCCGAGGAGATAACGGCCGCCGGGGTGGCCGAGCGCTTCGAGGACGCCCTGGGCCGCTCGGCGGCCCTGCACGGGGCATTGGCCGACCGGTTCCCGTCCCAGGCCGCCTACGCCGTGGCCCTGGCCTTCCGGGCCCGCTACGCCATCGACATCAACGCCCGGTCGGCGCTCCACCTGCTCGAGCTGCGGACCCAGCCCGCGGGCCACCCCGGCTACCGGCGGGTCTGCCAGGAGATGCACCGGCTCATCGCCGACCAGGCCGGGCACCGGGCGGTGGCCGCGGCCATGGGTTTCGTGGACCACAGCCACGCCGGCCTGGAGCGCCTGGAGGGAGAGCGCAGGGCCGCTACCAAGCGTCGCCAGGCGGCTGCCGGGAGCTAACTCTAAACCGATTGTCGAGCCAATCCACGCGCCCTGCCTGACCTGGGGCGTTACGCGAAGTGGCTGGTCACGGGGGTTGCCGAGAGCCCTCGAACGAGTTGACAGGGGCCGACCGAGCAGCGAAGGTACATCCGTCCCTGAAGCCCCCACACCTGGTCGTGGGCTTCGGGGCCGCACGAACGAGTGGCGGCCCCGAAGGGGTGGTGGAAGGGCAAGGCAGGGAGCACGGGGGACCAAGTAGACAACGTTCAAATAACCCGCAGCTCTCTTCGAGACGGAGGGCGGCGGGCTAACGAACGGCACCAACGGTCCCCTGGCTTCCCTGCCGACCAGTGGGCCCGACCGCGGGCCTGGGACCGGGCGCGGCACCGACGACTCCCAGGGTCGTCTACACTCCCGGCCCCGAGCGCCGGGGTGAGGACCTTCTTGCATGGCCGATGATGACGACTTCGACGAGACCGACGAGCCTGATGACCCTGACGCGGTCGATCTCGAGGGTTTGGACGACGACGACCTGCTCGATGACGACGACGAGATCGAAGACCTCGACGACGCCCTCGATGTCGACAGCGACGAAGACGAAGAGGCGGACGGCGGCGACGGAGAGCCGGCCTCGGCGGACGACGATGACGACGACGACGACGAAGACGACGTGCTCGATCCCGACGACGTCGAGGCCGGCCTAGATGTCATCCTCAAGGACCGTTTGGTGGCGGTCGACGAAGACGACGACGAGGACGAGGCCCCCGATGCAGATGACCGTGGCGACGGGTCCACCAAAGTCCTCCCGAAGCGTCCCGGGGAGTTCCGCTGCGAGTCGTGCTTCCTGCTCAAGCACCCCAGCCAGTTGGCCGACCCGGCCCGTATGCTGTGCCGGGACTGCGTATGAGGCCCGCCCACCGGTGAGGGCCCGGCGGACATGAGCTCCGGCCCCGGCCCCCTCGACCGGCTGCTCGACGTGGTCTTCTACGCCCCTTTGGGGCTGGTGCTACGAGCCGGCGAGGAGGTGCCGAAGCTGGCCTCCCACGCCCGGGCCAAGTTCGGCCCCCAGGCCAGCCTGGCCCGCATGGTCGGCCAGATGGCCGTGGCCCAGGGCCGCCGCCAGGTCGAGAGCGCGCTGGGCAGCCTCCTGGCGCCCGAGCGCCCGACCACCGAGGGCACGGCACCGGCCCCGGCCCCGGCAGGCACCGGGTCGCCGGCCGGGAGCGGCCGACGGCCCCGATCGTCCCGACGCTCCAAGGGCGCGTCCCGGGCCCAGCCCCGGCGGGAGCCGGCGGGGGGGCCACGGCGAAGGCACAGCCGAGAGCGGCAAAGACGTTCCCGGGGCCTCCGAGCTCCCGATACCAGGCTACGACAGCCTGTCGGCCTCCCAGGTGGTCCAGCGGCTGCCCGGCTTGACGGCCGACGAGCTCGAGGCGGTGCGGACCTACGAGGAGGGGTCGCGGAGCCGCAAGACCATCCTCCTGCGGGTGGCCCAGCTCCGGGCCACGCCCTGACCTGGCTACCGGAATGGAAGAAGCCCGGCCCGCGACCGACGCCGACGTCGCCGCCGTCGCCCGGCTGGCACGCGACGCCATAGCCGAACTGGCCCCCATGCGGGGTGGGGCCATCTGGAGGGCGCGTGAGGCCCGCCGCGAGCCCCTGGAGGAATCCCTGCGGCGGGACTTGGCCGACGACGACGCCCGGGCCCTGGTGGGCACCATCGCGGGCGTGCCCCTCGGTTACGCGGTCGCCCGGGTGGAGGAACTGGGCGACGGCACCCGGCTGGGAGTCGTCGAGGACATCTACGTCGACCCCGGTGCCCGCGAGGTCGGGCTGGGCGAGGCCATGATGGAGGACCTGGTCGCCTGGTGCCGGCAGAAGGGGTGCGTAGGGATGGACGCCATGGCCCTCCCCGGCCACCGGTCCACGAAGAACTTCTTCGAGGAGTCGGGCTTCACGGCCCGCAAGCTTGTCATGTACCACTCGCTGGAGGCCGAGGCCCGGCCCGAGCCATGAGACCGCAGCTGTGCGTAGGGGCGATCGCGGTCTACGACGACCGCCTGCTCCTCGTACGGCGGGGCCACGGCCCGGCGGCCGGCGACTGGTCGGTGCCGGGCGGGCGGGTCGAGGCGGGCGAGACTCTGGCCGAGGCGGTGGTCAGGGAGCTGGCCGAGGAGACGGGGGTCGAAGGCGTGTGCGACCGGCTGGTGGGATGGGTCGAGCGCATCGAAGCCGGGTCCCACTACGTGATCTTGGACTTCCGGGTCACCGTCCTCGAGCCCGGGCAACCGCGAGCGGGGAGCGATGCCGCCGAGGCCGAGTGGGTGCCCCTCGACGAGGTACTCCATCGCCGCCTCACCGAAGGGCTAGCCGAGCTCCTCCACGAGCACGGCATCGTCTCCGTCATCACCTGACTGACTCTGGCCGTGGGCTTCGCCGCCTTCGCCGCCCGACGGGCGCCTGTCATCGGCCGACACGCCGTTGGCCGGGGGCTCGGCGTCGCCGGGGGGCTCGGGGTGCACGGCCGTGCCGGCGGGCGCCGTCTCCTTCTCGGGGTCGCCCGCACGTTCCGGGGCACGCGCGACCTCGGCGGTCCCGGCCGCGGGCCGCGCCGGAGCCGCCGTGCCTTCCGGAGCTGGGTCGGTGCCCGGGGCGGGGGCCGACGAAGGGGCCACACCGACCGGCGTGGAGATGGTCGACGCAGAAGAAGCAGGAGGCGGTGGGCCGGGACGGGCCGGTCGGGGTGGGCGGGGAGGGGGGCCCGGCCGCCGGGCGCCGATGGTCGGCGGCGGGCCAAGGTTCACCCCTGGCAGGCGGGCCAGGCCGGGGACCCGGTCGGCCGCCTGGCGCACCATATGGAGCAGCTCCGCGGGCGGCTCGGCCGGGAGGCCCCGGGGCTCGACGGAACGGCGCACGGGCGACGTGGTGAGCGCCTCCAGCACGGCGGCCCACCGGTCGGGGGCCACGTCGGGGCCCATTGCCTCGGCCGCCGCCGCGCTCAGGCGCTCGGCCAGCTCACCGGGGAAGCGGGCACCGGGCTCGGGCGGGCGGCAGCTCGTGCGCAGGGCGCGGACGACCCGACCACCGTCTAGGGCATCGGTGATCTCGGTGAGCCAGGCCTGGCGCTCGGCTGCGCTGCGCTCCTCGAGCGTCTGGCGCAACCGGGCAGCCAACGCTCGTGCCTCCTCGTCCCGGGCTGCGTCGGAACCCGCCACCAGCGCCCGCAGGTCGCGAAGGGCGACGTCGGGCCCGGCGGCCACGGCCGCATCGGCCCGGTCGTGCCACTCGGCTGAGCGCAGGCGGGGGAGGAGCTGCTCGGCCAGGGCGACCAGGGGACCGGCCTTGACCTCGGGACCACCGGCCGCCCGGGCGGTCGCGTTCTGGTCCTCGACGGCCTGGCGCACGGCGGGCACGCCCCCTCGGAGCACCTGCTCGGCCACGGCCCGCTCCTCGGGGGCGAGGCTCTGCAGGACAGCCTCACGGTGGGCTCGTCCGGCGTTCAGCCGCTTGGGCCTCGGCCGGGACGTGTTGGGGCCGGCGGCCGCCCGCTCCCGGCCTGGCTGCGGACCGTCGGGTCGCTTCCCTCGGGGGGGGCGGTCGGCGGTGCGCCTATCGC